>JACPQP010000114.1 GCA_016190465.1 Chloroflexota bacterium | reverse complement strand
CTCGTCGACACACTCGATGGGGTGTGGGGCGTGGGACCCGGCATCGCCCACATGGTCATTCTCCTCCTGTGGGACGATGAGAAGTACAGGCCCGCCGAGCACGAGCTGTGCGAGGTCGACGTGAAGGCCGATACCCACGTCAGACGCGTCTTCTACCGCGCCGGGCTGGCACAAGACCAGTCCGAACAGGCCAGCATCGCGGCGGCCCGCCGCTGGCACCCGGAGTTTCCGGGGCTACTGGACTGGCCCGCCTGGACGATCGGCCGGAAGTGGTGCCGTCAAGCGCAGCGGAACTGCTGGCCCTGTGCGGTGTCCCGACATTGCGCGAGAAATCCTGATTGACCGAGGCATCACTCTCAGGAAGGATCCCTCCGCCGTCCGCGAAGAGGTCTCCTTCCTCGCGGATACCCCGGGCAGCGAACGCTGGCGGGCCGCAGTTGGGATGGGCCCGAACGCTCGACGGGATGATACTCCCTATGGCCACGGGAGGAAGCTCGCCAGGTAGCAGACCTGGACGCGCGTCCGGACGGGGGCCAGCCGGGAGGCCCAGTCGCGATCGTTCGTCACGAGATGCCCGACCTGGTGGACCAGTCCGGTCCCCACGACCAGCGCGTCCGGAGTGCGCAGCCCATGCCCGGCGCGCACGGACGCCGCCTCTTGCGCGACGGGCAGATCGATGCTCCCGGCGCGGAGGTGGGGAAAGTTGCTGAGGAACACCGATCAACCTGCCAGATTCGCCTTGACGAACCCGAGATTCAGCCCGAAACCCAGACCCGGCCGCTCGGGCAGGCGCAAATAGTCGTCGCGGAACTCGATGGGCTGGTCCAGACAGGCCTGGTAGTGGGGGATCGCGCCGACGCTGTGCTCCAGCCGGTAGAAGTTCGGGACGGTCATCATCGCATGGGCGCCGGCGACGATCTGGATCGGCCCCAGCGCGTTGTGGGGGCTGATCGGGACGTAGTACGCCTCGGCCATCGTGGCGATGCGCAAGAGCTCGCTGATGCCGCCGGTCCAGACCACGTCGGGCATGACGTAGTCGGCCAGCCGCTGCTCGAAGATTGGGACGAAGTCGAACCGGGTAAAGAGCCGCTCGCCAACGCAGATCGGGACGTTCACCTGCTCGCGCACCGCCCGCAGCGCCTGGGGGCTCTCCGGCGGGACCGGCTCCTCGAACCAGCCGATCTTGAGCGGCTCCAGCCGCCGACACAGGCGAACGGCCGTCGGGACGTTGTAGTGGCCGTGGGCGTCGATGAGGATCTCCACCGCTGGCCCGACCGCTGCCCGGATGGCGGCGACGATGGCGACGCCCAGATCCTCGCCGGCCGGCGAGATCTGCCCGTCGACGTAGGCGGTGTGGTAGGGCCGCATCTCCAGGAACGGGTCGAGCTTCAGCGCGGTGTGCCCGCTCTCCACGGTGCGCTTCGCCGCCGCGGCGTACTCCTCGGGCGTCTGACAGCCGACGAACCAGCCGTTGGCGTAGAGGCGGATGGTGTCGCGGAACCTGCCGCCGAGGAGCCGGTACACCGGGCGGTTCAACGCCTGGCCCTGGATGTCCCACAACGCGATGTCGACGGCGCTGATGGCGTTAGTGGGGAGGCCGCGGGAGCCGAGATAGGTGAAGCGGCGGTAGACCTTGTGCCAGAGGCGGTTGATGTCGCCGGGGTCCTCGCCGACCAGCCCGTCGCGGAGCTGCTGGACGGTGCGGCCGGTGACGAGGCTGCCGCCCCCGGGGTAGTTGCTGCACTCGCCGGTGCCGGTGATCCCCTCGTCGGTGTGGACCTGGACGAACGTGAGGGCGCGGGCCAGCGAATGATGGCCCGATGGGTCGACCACGTAGGCCTGAATGTCGGTGATCTTCATCGTTCCTGTACTCCTGTGTCCCCCAATCTCACCAGAAGAGGAAGGAGAATGGGGCGAGATGAGGGTGGCATATCGCCCGCCCGCCATACCCAGACCACACGGGGGTGTGGTGTGGCGCGCGGCTCCACCGTCCGCGTGTCGTGCGTCGTGTAGCCGTCCTCGGTGGACCACACGGGGGTGTGGTGTGGCACGCGGCCCCACCCCGGGCGATTCGCGTGGGCAGGCGGGGTGTCGCTGACAGGGTAGCAGATCGCAGGCAAGAGGGGAAGGTGCGCGCACGACTTGAATGATTGGGGCGCATTGTCTAGAATGAACCTGCGGAGGGAAGGCCTGATGCGGTGCCCCAACTGTGGGTTCGACAACCCCGACAGCGTGAAGTTCTGTGGGGAATGCGGCGCGAAGCTCGAGCGCAAGTGTCCAGGCTGCGGCACACTGAACCCCGCGCGGTTCAAGTTCTGTGGCGTGTGCGGCGCCGCGCTCGGCCCGGCGGGCGTTCCATCGGCCCCACCATCTTCGGCGCCGGCACAACCGACGGTGCCATCACCACTGCCCGCCACGGTCCCGCGCGTCGCCGTCCCTGGCGAGTCGGAGCGCCGGGTCTGCACGGTGCTATTCGCAGACGTGAGTGGCTCAACCGCGATCGGGGAGAAGCTGGACCCGGAAGAGTACACCAACGTCATGAACCAGGCGTTCCAGTTGCTCAGCGCCAAGATCGTGAAGTACGAGGGGACGATCGACAAGTATATCGGCGACGCGGTCATGGCGCTCTTCGGTGCGCCGGTGGCGCACGAGAACGATCCCGAACGAGCGATCCGCGCGGCGCTGGAGATGCAGGATGCCCTCGACGAGTACACCGAGCGCCTGATGAAGACCATCGGGCTCCCGCTTCGGATGCGGATCGGGATCAACACGGGCGAGGTGATCGCCGGCGGGGTGGGGTCGGACGCGCGAGCCGACTACACCGTGATGGGCGATACCGTCAACGTCGCGTCGCGCCTTGAGCACGCCGCGCCGGTCGGCGGGGTTCTCGTCGCTGACGAGACCTACAGCCAGACGAAGGGCATGTTCGATTGGGAGTTCCTCGAGCCGATCACCGTCAAGGGCAAGAGCGAGCCGGTCCAGGTCTACCGTCCGCTGCGGGTCGCGCGACAACGGCGGGGCGTCCGGGGCCTCGAGGGGCGAATGGCCCCGATGGTCGGCCGATCGACCGAGATCGTCGAGCTGGAGGCGGCGTTCGAGCGGGTGCTGGCCGGTCAGCCGTCGGTCGTCGCCGTGGCGGGCGAGGCCGGCATCGGCAAGTCGCGCCTGCGCCACGAGTTTCGGGAGGCGTTGGCGCACGGCGGCCACCTCGAGCACGTGACCCACCTTCAGGGCCGGTCGCTGCCGTACACCCAGGCGGATACCTACGGCGCCATCCTCGGGATCCTCCGCGACTTCTTCGACGTCCGGGACACCGACACCGACGAGATCATCCGTCAGAAGCTCGCCCTGCGGCCACCGGGGTGGGACATCACCTGGCCCCTGCTCCCCATTCTGGCCGGTGTACCGCCGACAACACTCTTCCCGTACCTCTCCCCGGAGCAGTGGCGCCGGCAGGCCGCGACCGCCCTCCTGGGCATGGTCGAGCACGCGGCGAGGGAGCGGACGGTCATCCTGTTCTTCGAGGACGTCCACTGGATCGATCCCTCGTCGCTGGAGATGCTCACGTACCTGGTCGAGCGCGTCCGCAACCTGCCGGTCCTGTTCTTCCTGGTCTACCGCCCGGACTTCGACGAGCCGGCGCTCATCCGCAAACACCCGTCGTTCCGTCGGCTCGACCTGCACCCGCTGACTCCGGAGGACTGCGCCCTGCTCATCGAGAACCTGCTGGTGCAGACGGAACTGCCGCCACAGATCAAAGACCTGATCGTCCAACGGTCAGGGGGGAATCCCTTCTACGTCGAAGAGATCATCAAGTCGTTCGTCGAGTCGCAGGTGCTCGTGCAGCGGGATGGCATCTGGCGAGCCACGCGGGACGTCCAGGCGCTCCAGGTCCCGGACAACGTCCAGGCGGTCATTATGGCCCGGATCGACATGCTCGACGATCGGACCAAGCGGATGCTCCAGCAGGCCGCCGTGATCGGCCGGCGCTTCCCGCTACACCTTCTCGAGGCCATCAGCGACGTCCCCGGCGTGAGCGCGGCGCTCGACCGGCTGGAGGAGTTGGCTTTCTGCTTCCCGACAGGCTCGGCCGACGAGTACGTGTTCAAGCACGTGCTGAGCCAGGAAGTCGCCTACAACAGCCTGCTGATCCGCCGCCGCAAGGAGTTACATCGGAAGTCCGGCGAGGCGATGGAGCGCCTGTATCGGAGCCGGGTCGATCAGCACCTCGATGCCGTGGCCAGCCATTTCTTCCGGGGCGATCACTGGCCGAAGGCGCTGGAGTACTCGACGCGAGCGGGCGATCGAGCGAAGGCGCTTTGGGCGAACGCCGAGGCACTGCGCTACTACGACCAGGTCCTGGCGGTTCTCGACCACCTGGTCGCGGGTCCGGGCGCCTCGGTCGGGCTCGTGCCGGCCGCCTCGCTGATCGGCGTCGATCTGAACGAGGTCCGAATCGTCACCCACGTGAAGCGCGGCGACGTCTACGCCATCACCGCCGACTACGATGCCGCGCTCGCCAGCTACGAGCGCGGGCTCCAGGACGCCCAGCGGCCGGAGCAGCGAGCCGACATCCAGTGGCGCATCGGCGACAGCGTCCACGAGAAGCGGAGCAAGTACGATCTGGCGCTTGGCTGCTTCGCCAGCGCGGCGGCGGAGCTCGGCGGGGCCCGGGGCAATTCGGCCGAGATGGCCCGGGTGCGGACGTCTATCTCCCGCGTCTACTTCCGGCAGGGGAAATTCGAGCCGGCCCGCCAGTTCGCCCAGCAATGCACCGAGCAGTTGCGGGGGACGCAGTACCACGCCGAGCAGGCGCGGGCGCTGCGTCAGCTCGGCAACATCTGCTACGCGACCAGCGAGTGGCAGCAGGCGATCGAGTATTGGCGCCAGGGGCTGGAGATCGCCGAGCGGACCGGAGACCCGCGTGAGGCGGCGCCGATCTACAACAACCTCGGCATTGTTTACTACCGCCTGGGCGACTACCCTGCGGCGACGAAGTCTTTCGAGGACTCGCTCCGCATGGTCGAGAAGATCGGCGATACCACCGGGATCGCGGCCGCATTTACCCACCTGGGTGCCTGCTATCGCGCCTATGGCGATCTCCAGGCGGCGATCGATCAGTACGAGAAGAGCCTGGTGCTGAAGCGGCGCATCGGCGACCGCCGCGGGGAGCTATTGAACCTGCTGAACCTCGGGGAGGCGCACCGCGAGCTCGCCGAGGTGGCTCGTTCGGTCGAGGAGCTCGGACAGAGCTTGCGGATCGCCGAGGAGATCGGCGCGTCGGAGAGCCTCGGCGAGATCCACCGCCAGCTTGGCGAGAGCTACCTGGAGCTCGGGGAGCTCGACCGGGCGCTGGCATCGGCCGAGCGCGCCCTCCAGTACGACCGCGAGACGAACGAAAAGCTCGAAGAGGCGATGGCGCTGCGGGTGATCGGCAAGGTGCGCCAGGCGTGCGATCAGCTCGATGAGGCCGAGCAGCATCTGCGAACAGCCATCACGATTCTCGCCGAGCTGAAGGCCGAGCACGAAGAGGCGCGAGTCTGCTGCGACCTGGCCCAGCTCCTCCTGGCGAGAGGAAAACTGACGGATGCCCGGTCTGTGGTGAACCGGGTCACCGACATCTTCGAGCGCGTTGGCTCACCACAAGAGCGCGCCCAGGTGATGGCGCTGCGGGACCGGTTGGAGCAGGTGCCCTCATCCCCGGCCGCCGTTCCTGATCTGGGCCCGCGGGGAGAGGGGTGAGGGTGTGATTGCTCAATGCCTTCCAGACTCATCGCAACCCCAACTCTCCTGGGATGCGCAAGAGCCCCTCACCCCCCTCTGCCCCCTCTCCCACAAGGGCAGAGGGGGAACCGCGCCCCTCGCGCTCCTACACATCACCGAGGATCTTCGCCTTGACGGTTTCGTACTCTGCCTCCGAGATGAGCCCCTGATCCAGCATCGCCCTGGCCTTCGCCAGGCGAGCCACCGGATCACCGGGGGACGCACCGGATGCCCCTCCGGGTGAGGTCGCCATCACGATTCCCCCTGACCGGGCGCGCGCCTCCTCCATCTCCCGAACACGGCGTTTCTCCCGCCATTCCTGCTCGAGCTGCTGGCTGATGCCATAGATGCGCCTGGCTTGATCTTTGTCCAGCCAGCCGATGGATTCGGTGCGGCCGTCGACGGTCTCGACGACGAAGTCGGCGGCGACGACGCCCTGCGTGATCGTCAGGTTCCGGACGTCCTGCCAGTACAGGTCGGCGAAGTCGACGCGCCCAAGGAGATGGGGTCGATAGAGAATGAGACGATTGGTCGTGGCGACGACGCAATCCTTCTGTGGCGAGAGCGCCGCCTGGTTCTGACGCGCGATGTAAAGGATCTCCTCACTCGGGGTCAGGATCTTCGCGATCTCGGCCGCGACGTGCTGGATCGCGGCATCCTCCTGGGTGAGGTCGGTAAAGCGAATTGGGACCATGCGTTCCATAACGAGCACCTCTTGCTGGGGTTTCCCGTTCTTACTCTTCAGTCGGAGACTCCGGCGAGAGTTGATTGATCATCAAGCCCTCGATCCGCTCGTAGTGCGCAACATTACGCGTGAGCAACACCAGGTCATGGCACAGAGCGGTCGCAGCGATGAGCAAGTCGAAGTTGTCAACTGGTCGTCCGGTTTTCCGCAGTTGCCCACGTAACTCGGCGAATCGCCTCGCGATACTGGCATCGACTGGCAAGACCTCAACCACTTGCAGCAACTGGTTCAGCGTGGCGCCGTCCTGACCAGGGCGTTGAGAGTAGATCACCCCTTCCCAGATCTCGCCAAGGCTAATCGCCGATAGATAAAGCGGCGCTCGTGCCAGATCTCGGATGCTTGTGACTACCTCCGTCTTTCCTCTCAGGTAGTCCACTACCCAGTCGCTATCGATGAGATACCCACTCATAGCTCGATTTGTGAACGACGATCCAGGGTTCTCCCTTCATAGATGTACGTCTTCATCGCGTCAGCATCGACGTCCTTCCAAGCTCCGAAGAGCTGCCTCAATCGCTCTTCACGCTCATCGGCAGTCAACGGAACTCTGCCAGCCTCTACCAGCCGTTCGAGGTTCTTGGGGCTGACGATCGCGAGCATCGCGCGTCCAGCGCGTTCGACCACGACATCTATCCCTTCGGCATAAATGCGCCCCAGAAACTCGCGGACAGGTCGGCGCTCGCGTTCGAGGTCGAGCCTTTTCACGCGCCTTGCCACTTCATTCCTCTTCTTCCTCCACGAGGATCGGTCTGCTGTGGACACTCGGCCGGAACAGCAGCAGCAGACCACCAGCCGCGGGCGTGTCGAGTTTGCGACTGATTGCGGTTCCTGCAGCCGCACCCCTGATTATACCGGATCCGCAGCTCCACTTGACTGGAACTGTCCTGCGTCGCCGTGCTAGAATCCGACCGCTTGATGCGCCGGGATGAACATGGCAAGTGGCCGTCAGGTAGACCCTGCGCGGGGAGACAGCGGTGGCGGGGATCGGAGGTTGGAGGTTGGGGGCCGGGAGCCGGGGGGCCGGAGGTCGTGGGTCAGAGATTGAGGGACCGGCGGTGGGCTCCG
>JACPQP010000129.1 GCA_016190465.1 Chloroflexota bacterium | reverse complement strand
GTTCGGGCCAGAGGCGTTCCAATCCGTTCAATCCGTTCCCTGAATCCGCTGACAGCCCGTTCCGGTCAGAACCGGACGCCCATCTTCACGCTGCGCTCGGGATGCTCATCGATCTCCTTGAAGGCGGTGGTGGCCTCGTCGAATGGGACGATTGGCTGAACGAGTGGCTGGCAGTCCAGCCGGCCGGCCGTGAGCAGGTTCCAGGCGGTGTCGACCTGGCGACGGCGGTCCCAGCGGGGGTGGTCGCGGTGGGGCTCGCTCTCCGCCCGAGTGAAGATGAACGTCGGCCGATTCTGGTGCGCCTCGCGGCCCAGGTCGATCCCACCGCGAAACTCATCGCAGTGGGCGATGATCGCGACCGTGCCGCCGAAGGCCAGCCCACGCACCGCGTGATGCAGAGCGGGGGCAGTCCCGCTCGACTCGATGGCGACATCCACGCCCGCCCCGCCCATGGCCCGCTTGATCTCCAGGCCGGCGTCCACGGCCCGCGGATCGAGGACGAGGTCCGCGCCCGTCGCCTGAGCCACTGCCCGACGCGTCGGGATCGGGTCCACGGCCACGACCAGCGACGCTCCGGCCAGCCGCGCGAGCTGGATGGCCATGAGGCCGATGGCACCGAGACCGAACACCGCGACCCGGTCGCCGACCCGGACCGCGCCGTCGCGGATACCGCCGAGAGCCACGATGGTCGGGTCAAGGCACACGGCGGCCTGCCAGCTCATCTGCTCCGGCATCTTCCACGCCCGGGGGGGCGCCCCCGGGACATTCCACGCCCAGCGCTGGGTCTCGCGCAACGGGCCGTAGCCGGCCACCCGATCCCCGACGGCCACGCCCTCGACGCCCGGTCCGACCTCGGTCACCAGTCCGACGGCCATGTTGCCCAGTCGCCGCGGGAACCCGTGCCCCTCTGCCGTCCCCGGCAGGAAGATGTGCCACGCGGGGTCCCAGCGCGAGTCCTGCTGCGGCGCCTCTCCCCGGTAGAGGCGCAGCTCGGTCCCGTGCTTCGGCGCGCCGAACAGCGTGCGGACGCGGATCTCTCCCATCCCCAGGGGCTCTTCCTCGTATTGTCGGAACGCAGGGGTACGTGGTCCGACCGCGATGAGCTCGCGTGGCATCTCTCTCCTCCTTTCTGCTACTGGTCTGCTACTGGTCGGCTATTGGAGCTGAGCCGCGCCCTCCTTCAGCAGTTTGTCTACGTCGGGCTTGATCTTCGCCATCGCCTCGTTCGCCCTGGCCTTGCCCGCCATCACCTCGTCGATGGCCGGTTTGACGTGGTTGCGCCAGGACTCCGACCACTTGGGGTTCTTCCAGAGCCAGACCCGGTTGGCATGCAGGTGCCCCTCGAGGGCGGGGATGAAGTTCTTCTTCTGTTGACCGATGCGCGTGTAGTAACGGGAGTCCAGGCTCTTGAAGATGGGGAGCGCCCACCCCCGTTCGACGTCGGGGATCTGGCCTGTGGGCCCATTGATGAAGTGCAGGAACGTCCAGGCCTCGTCGAGGCGCTTGCCCTTGGCGTTCATCACCCAGCCGCTGAATTCCATCCAGAGGGAGAGCGGGTTCTTGCCCCACCGGGGATAGGGCACGATGTCCCAGCCGAAGCGGGTCCCGATGTCCGTGACCAGGTAGCTGGCCTCGGAAACGCCGTGCCAGAAGATCCCCAGGCGGCCCTCCCGGAAGCCGAAAGCGCCGCCCTGGGCTTCGGCCGCACTGGGCGAGACGCGGTGCACGTGGATCAGGTCGGCGGCCCACTGGAGCCCCGCCACCGCCCCCGGCTCGGCTCCCTGGAAGGTCGAGAGGTCGTCGCTGATCCACGACCGGCCGTTGTTCGCGTTGTCGACGATCGCCTTCATCTCGTGCCGGTTGCTGCTCTCGATGCCGAGCTGCTCGGGCCCCCCGTCGGGTCGGCGCTTGGTGAGCTTCCGGGCCAGCTCGGTCATCCGGTCGAACGTCCAGGACTCGTCACCGTAGCCCTTCGGCGGTAGCGGCAGGCCCTCTTTCTCGAAGAGCGTCGTGTTGACGTAGATGCAGTAGGCGACGCCCCCCATCGGCAGCGCGAAGAGCTTCCCGCGCAGCCGCATCTGGTCGACGATGCCGGGCTTGAGGTCGTCACCCCAGAACCAGGAACTCTTGTCGGCCTTGAAGTAGGGCTCGAGCTCCTTCAGTTGGCCCTGGTCAGAGAACGGGAAGAGGTCGTTCGGACCCAGTCGGAAGACGTCGGGTCCGACGCCGCCCGCGAGCTGAGTGAGGATCTGCTCGCGGTAGCCCGAGGAGGCGATGTTGCGGATGTTGATCTTGATCTCGGGGCGCTCCTTGCCGAAGAGGTCCGCCTGCTCCTTGACCCGGTCCATACCATAGGTGTCCGTGGCCCAGGACGACCACACGAGCTCGACCTCGCTCGCCTTGGCCGGTGGCTTGGCGGCCGGAGTCGGTGCCGCGACGGTCGGCGCTGGGAGAGGCGTGGGCTTGGCCAGAGGCAAGGGCGTCGGGGTCGGCGCCGGTGCCGCGCAGGCGCTTAGCAGGGCCACGCTAGCCGCCCCAAGCGCACCGACGACGAACCTCCTCCGGGAGAGCCCTGGACCGCGAAAGAGACCGGTCACGCGAGAGGTACCTGAACTGGGCATCGTTTTCATGCTTCGACTCCTTTTTCATCATCCAAGTACGTAGCCAGCCGCCTGACGCCCCTGAAGGGACTTCCTTTCCCCCTCTCCCCGTGGGAGAGGGGCCGGGGGTGAGGGCCGTTGGGCCACGGTCGCTGCTGACGACTGAGAACTGATGACTGACGACTTCTTCGTGCTCAGCGATAGGCGCCGTGGGCGCGGACCAACTCCATCACGTGGCAGTACTGTGGGAACGAGACGTTTTTGGGCACCGAGTGATCCGAATGGTAGATGTACCCTCCTCCCTTCTTCGCGACCTCGAACTTGCGCGCGATCTCGGCCTCGATCTTCGACGGGTCGGGGTCCGCCATCAGCCGAACGTCGATACCGCCCATGAAGGCCAGGTCATTCCCGAACTCCCGCTTGAGCTCGAGAAGGTCCATCCCCGCCTTGACCTCAAGCGCCTGGAGGCAATCCAGCCCAGCCTCGATGAGGTGGGGAATGAACGCCTTCACGCAGCCGCAAGAGTGGAGGATCACCCGCATCCCGTTGGCGTGGAAGAAGTCAAACAACTGGCGATCGAGGTCGAACTGGAGCTCCCGGTAGAGCTTCGGCGAGAAGAGGGGACCGCCGCGGTAACCCATATCGTTCATCAGGAACGCGGCGTCGAAAGCGAAGCCATGCGCCAGCATGAGCCGTGCCATACCGATCACCAGCTCGGTCTGCGTCTGGTACATGTCACGGACGAGCCCGGGGTCGGTGAGGAGCAGCATCAGCAGCTCGTCGCTGCGGATGTAGCGCTGGGCGAGGCTGTAGCCGATGACGCTCGAGAAGAGCACGAACTTGCCGTCGTGGCGGGCGGTCTGGTAAGTGCGCCGCGCGGAGATCCAGTCGACCCGCGTGTAGTCTGGCTCCAGCCGCTTCTTGATGGTGTACCAGTCCTCCGGGGATTTCACGGCGTGGTCCAGCAACTCGGGGGTGGTCGACCGGTCGCGGTGGTGGCGGCGGAGGCCCCCGTAAGGGGTGGTCTCGGTGATGAACTCGTCGGTCTTCTCGACCGCCCGGATCGGGAAGCCCGGCGTGTCGTCGAAGCCGATCGTGCTCATCTCGAAGCCGAAGTACTCGGCTACCGGCACGTTGGGGGGCAAGCCCTCGCCCTTCCAACGATCGACGGTGGCGTTCCACACGGAGTCGTGGATGGGGACCCGGTCGGGCTCCCGGTGGGCGAGGGCGACCTTGATCCGCTCTTGAGAGGTCACGGTTTGAGTTGTCATCGCTGCCTCCTCCTACCCAAGAGATGAGCATCGCAGTTCAATCGAGAACCTGGCTGAAATCCGCAATCTGATAGCTGCAATTCATCTAGCGCCCCGAGAGCCCCGTGGTGACGATGCCCCGGATAAAGTGGCGCTGCGCCGCGAAGAATATGACGATGATCGGTAGCGTCATGGCGACGGACGCCGCCATCAAGAGGTTCCATCGCGTCGAGTACAGCCCGAGCATCGTCCGCAGGCCGACGGAGAGCGTCATGTTGATCCGGTCCGGCAGGTAGATCAGCGGGCCGAGGAACTCATTCCAGTGGCTCTGGAACAGCAGGATGCCCAACGCCGCCACGACCGGCCCGGAGAGAGGCATGAGGATCGACCACCAGATTCGATACGACGACGCGCCGTCGATTCGAGCGGCCTCGTCCAGCTCGTAGGGGATCGTCATGAAGAACTGGCGGCTGAGGAAGATAGCGAACGCACTACCGCCGAAGAAGGACGGCACCCACAGCGGCAGGTTGGTGCCAACCCAGCCCAGCGTCCTGTACAGGATGAACTGCGGGATCAGCACGACGATGCCGGGCATCATCATCGTGGCCAGGCAGATGGCGAACCACACGTTGCGCCCGGGGAACCGCAGTTTGGCGAAGGCGTAGCCCGCCATAGTCGCGGAGAGGGTCGCGCCGATCAGGTTCAGCGCCACGATGATCGCTGTGTTCAGGAACCAGCGCGCGAACGGCAGGAGATTCCACATCTCCACGTAGTTGCGCCAAACGAAGGGGTCGGGAATCCACTGCGGCGGGTAGAGGAACTCCTTGCCGATCTCCTTGAATGACGTCGACACGAGCCAGAAGTAGGGAATGACGAAGGTGACGGCGAAGAGCGCCAGAACGAGGTAGAGACCCGCGGCGATCAACAGGCCCCGGGCCGTGTGGCGCGCGCGGCCGTGGACGGCCGCTGGGCTGCGAGTGCGGTGATCGGCCAGAGCAGTGCTGCTCACGTCCCCCCTAGCGCGCGCTCCCCTCGTAGTACACCCAGCGCCGGGCCAGATAGAACTGGAGGCCGGTGAAGCCCAGGATGATGAGGAACAGAAGCCACGAGATCGTCGCGGCGTAGCCCATCCGAAAGAACTCGAAGCCCTGACGGAAGAGATACAGGACAAGAAACAGGGTGGAATTGGCTGGCCCGCCCTGGCCGCCACTGATGATGTAGGCCGAGGTGAATACCTGGAAAGACCCGATGACGCCGACCACGAAGTTGAAGAAGATGACCGGCGAGATCATCGGCAGGGTGACGTGCCAGACCTGATCCCAGGAGGTGGCGCCGTCAATCTTCGCCGCCTCGTAAAGGGGCTCGGGGACGCCCTGGAGTCCCGCGAGGAAGATGATCATTGCGCTGCCGAGCGTCCACAGACCCATCAGAATGAGGCCGGGCTTTGCCCACTCGGGATCGGCGAACCAGAGCGCGGGCGGCAGCCGCACCGCTCGGAGGAGAACGTTGGCGAGCCCGAACTCGGGGTTGAAGATCCACATCCAGAGCATCACATTGGCGACCTGGGGGGTGATCGACGGTAGGTAGTACACTGTCCGGAAGAAGTGCTGACCCCGGAGTCTGGCGTTCAGCGCCATGGCCGCCAGCAGCGCGCTGACGACGTGCAGGGGCACGTAGATAAAGGTGTAGTAAGCCGTGTTGTAGAGCGCGATCGGGACGAGCCTATCGCCGAGCAGCCGTTCCAGATTGCCCAGGCCCGCGAACTTCGGGGGTGTGAGGATCGACCACTCCATGAAGATGAGCCCGAGGTTGAAGAGCAACGGGGCGGCGGTGAAGATGACCAGGCCAAGGATCCACGGGGCGATCATCACGTAGCCGTCGATGGCCTCCTGCCGGAGGACACTCTTTCTCCGTCGGCCCCGAGCCGGCAGGGGTGAGCGTGGGCGAAGCGATATCACCACGTCCTATCCTCTGGGACACGAGTGGAGACGCCGGTCGGCAAAGTAGTCGTCAGTCATCTGCCATCAGTCATCCTGACAGGACGGCACGCCAGGAAAGCGACTGAGTATGAGATACCTCATTCTGCCACTGCCGTCAACGGGAACTCTGCCACCTATCAGCCAGGAATCTGCCATCGATCGGACACGGGCGGACCCCGATCCTGTTGTCTCCACCCATCTGGATCTCCTCGAGGCCATTTCGCTCGTTCCTGGCCAGTGGTAGAATCGGCCTATGTTCGACCGCCAGACCTTCGCCCACTACGTGGAGCAGACGCTGTGTCGGTTGCACGATCGCGTCTATCTGCAGACGCACCCATTGGCCGGACTCCTCCTCGGCCGGGAGGAGCAGGCTCCCGCCACTGGGCTCCAGCGTGTCCTGCGTGAGGCTATCGAGCAACTGCGCCCAGACGTGGCGACCCCGTCGAGCTCGCCGGCGTGGCGTCGCTACCGCCACCTGGTCCTGCGCTATGTCGAGGGCGCCACCCTCGAGAACACGGCCAGGGAACTGCTGGTGAGCGTTCGCCAGGCCCACCGCGACCACGCCGAGGCGATCGGTCTCGTCACCGCCTCCCTCTGGGATCGCTACACCCGACGTCAGATCGCCCGGCCTTCCGACCGATCGTCCGGGGGAGCCGACTCGCCGTTGCCCTCACCGGTCGAGGCCGAGCTGCTGAAGGTGGCGGCGGCCTCCGCGAGCATCCCGACGGACGTGGCCGAGGTCGCGGCGGGCGTCCTCGCGACAATCCGGTCCCTGGCCGAGGTCCAGGGCGTCACCTTCCGGGTCGATCTGCCCGACCGTCTGGCGCCCGTCGGCGTTGCCCACGTCGCTCTCCGGCAGATGCTTCTCAACCTGCTCACCTACGCCATCGAGTTGCGGGGCAACTCGGACGCCACCCTCCGGGCGCGGGGTGACGAGGCGTCCGTTCAACTGGAGGTCGTTGTCACCCCCCGCCGAAGGTGGTCCGGGCCGGAGCAGTCTTCTCCGGATCAGCGGACGGAGGCCGAGGCGCTGCTGGCCGTCGCGCAGCGCCTGGCCGAGATGCAGGGCGGGACGGTGGACGTCCGCCCGTCTGAGGAGGGCCATCTCTGGATCGACCTGGCCCTGCCCGCGCTCCAACTGACGACCGTGCTCCTGGTCGACGATAACCCCGATCTCGCCCGGCTCTTTCGTCGCTATCTCCGGACGGGAGGGTACCGCCTGGTCCAGGCCACCAACGCCGAGCGCGCCCGCCGCCTCGCTCAGGACCTGGTCCCCGACGTCATCATCCTGGATGTTCTGATGCCCTCGGCGGATGGGTGGGAGATCCTCCAGCAGATCAGAACCCGCGAGGCCACCCGGAACATACCGGTGATCGTCTGCTCGGTCCTCCCCGAGCGCACGCTGGCCCGGTCGCTCGGCGTGACCGACTTTCTTCCCAAGCCGGTCACTGAGCAGGACTTGCTCGCGGCTCTGGAGCGGTGCCGGGCGACGACGCGGCGAGCAGGGCATCCAGCACGCCCTTGAGGCAGCGCATCGCCTCGCCCACCGTCAGGCCACCCGGACGGGTCACCTCCACCTTGCTGGCTGTCACCGATTCCTCTTCGCGGCCCTTGGCCGAGACGACCACCACGGGGATGTCCCGGAGAACGACATCCCGTCGCATCGCCTCAAGCACCTGGTAGCCGTCGACTTCGGGCATGAGCAGGTCTAGGACAACGAGGTCGGGCCGGTCCTCCAGCAGGACTCGCAGCGCCTCGGCGCCGCCGGACGCCGTGAGCACGCGTCGGACCGAGGCGATCGCCCGAACCATCCGAGTGATGAGCCGCAGCATCTCCGGGTCGTCGTCGACGACGAGGACGCTGTGGTAGGGTCTGCCCACCCGCCCGAGCGCTGACCGGAGTTGCTCGCTGGTGATGGGTTTCACCATGTACTCGGACACCCCCAGTTCCTGCGCCAACCCGGTCGTCGTGCTCAGCGGACAAAAAACGACGGGGACACCGCCCGCGAGCCAGGAGGACGACGACCACGCCGCCGGGCTACTTGCCGTCTGTCTGGTGACGATCAGGGCGGCCGGTGGGGCGGTCGAACTGTCTGTCGGCAGGCCGGTCCCAGCCGTGATGACGTGATAGCCGTCCAGGTAGCGCTCGAACACCCTCACCGCGGCCGGATCGTCGTCGACGACGGCGATGGCCCGGTCGGCCTGGCCCGGACCCCAGAGCGGCGCGAGTCTCCCCGGGTCCGGCTGGTACGGCGACGCCACGACCTGCTCACACAGAGGGAGCGTGAAGCGGAAGGTGCTGCCGACGTCCGGTTGCGACTCGGCCCAGATGGTTCCCCCGTGCATCTCGACGAAGCGTCGGCAGATGGTCAGCCCCAGCCCGCTCCCCGAACGCCTTGAGTGGGGATCGCCCACCTGACGGAACTCCTCGAAGACTTCGGACAGCTCGTCGGGTCGAATGCCAACGCCGGTGTCGGTGACGGAGACGACGATCTCGTTGCTCCCGAGGGCTGCGCCGACGCAGATGCCCCCCTCGTCGGTGCAGCGCGCGGCGTTGCTCAAGAGGTTGATGACGACCTGGCGAACGCGAGCCGGATCCACCCACACCGGGGGCAGGTCAGGCGGCACCTCGACCACCAGGTTGAGCTTCTTGTCACGCAGCAAGCTGGTAACGGTCGCGGCCGACTCTTCCACGATCTGCGCGATGGGCACGCGCCGCCGACGCAGTGGCATCCGGTGGGCCTCGATCTGGGAAAGGTCCAGCACGTCGTCCACCAGGCTCAGGACGTGCATCGCGTTGCGGTAGACCGCTTCCATGTCCCCCCGGTAGACGCCTGGCAGGGGCTCGTCGGCGTAGCTGTGGGGGGCGAGCACCATCATCTCGCTGAACCCCACGATCAGGTTCAGGGGTGTTCGCAGCTCGTGGCTGATGGTGGCGGCAAACTCGGCCTTGGCCCGGCGTGCCTCCTCGGCGGCCCGGCGCGCCCGGGTCAGCTCGCGGTTGGCAGCCGCCAGTCTGGAGTACGCCGCGTCCAGGCTCTTCAGGGCCTCGGCCAGCGTCTGGCGGTGCGTCCGGGCCTCATCGGCCTTCTGCCGGGCCTCGACATAGCTGGACCACGACCACTGCAACGCGATATGCAGGGGGCGCAGTGCCAGCCAGGCCAGCCCCGCGCACAGCCAGACCATCGCCAGCGGCAGCGATGCCGACTCCATCGAAAGGCCGTCGAGAAGCCACGTCTGAAGCAGAATGAGGCAAGACGCCCCCAGGGCAGACCCGACGGCGCTCCGCCAGCCGACGACAACACCGAACACCAGAACCGCCGGCCCCAAAAGCGTGGCGAGGTGCAGACTTGGATAGAGCACCGCGGCGACGGCGGCGACGGCCAGGAGCCCACACGCCAGCCCCCCAGCCGCTCGGTCGGCGTTCTGAGAGGACCAGCGGAAGGAGCCGAACCCCAGCAAGCCCAGCGCGACGCTGAACCCCGCCCAGACGCCGGGTTCAGGGCTGAGGGAGGCGCGCATGAGCAGTAGCACCGCCACCACGACGGTCACCAGCGCCACCAGCCTGGCCGCCTCGCCGCGCAACTCCTCCAGATCCGCCTGACCACCCCCACGCTCCGTCGAGATCAACGCCGCCCCAACCATCTGCTGCCTCCCCCTGGCGCGCCCCACCGCTGCCGCGCACTCGTGCCTCATTGGTTTTGGGGACACTCCAAACCCCATCGTACTCGACCTGTCAAGCGAGCGCGATGAGACCGTCTTAACGTGCCCCCTATGGCCGCATCCTGACTTTTGGGCTATACCAGGTTTGGAAACATGGGCTATAGCGCGCTGTCAAGCCGCGTGCTACCGTGTGCTTGGGAGGAAGGGTGGCCGCGATGCTCACGGCAGATGAGGAACGGTCGATTGAGGCGCTGGCGCAACGCCTCGCGCAACTGGGGCTCGCGCCGGCGGCGTTGCTCTTCCTGGAGGCCCATCGCCCGCTGGGGTTCATCGGCTCCCAGGTCTTCCTCTTCCTTCAGCCGCTGCTGGGCTGGGGAAGTGGCACACCGCTTAATCGCTACGCGCGCCTGCTGGAGAAGCAAGAGGCGATCTCCCGGCTGATCGATCGTCTGGAAGGCCAGTGAGGTAGAGCATGCCCGACGACCTCGTCCTTGCCGTCGACTGGGCTATCGACTGGAGCGCGCTCTGGGCCGGTTCGCTCGATGGCGCCCAACTGATCGCGGCGGTGATGCTCGTCACCTTCGTCGTCCTGTACGCGCGCGGCCGCTGGCTTCTGCGGGGGGAGCCGCTCGGGCGGGAGTCCGCGGGCGGCTCTCACTCCCTGCCGCCATTCCTGAGCGTGGCCCACGCTGCGGGAGAGGGAGGCGGCGCCTCTCACGTTGCGGGAGACGAATCAGTGGGCCCGGCTATTCCCGCGGCGCTGCGCCGACTGTTTCGGCTGGCCGACCATGCCATCGAGGAGGGGCGGTCGATCCACGTCTCTGCCGGAACCGGGGCGCTCGGCTCTCCGGCGACTGCCGATACCCTCGCCGGCCTGGTCATCGTCCGGGATCTGGCCCGGCGGGCGCAGGCGGGCGGTGCGCCGGTCATTGCCACGAGCCCCGACCCGATGGCGCACGCGGTCTTGCGGCGAATCGGCGACTCGAAGTCGATCGGCACTCCGGGCGCGCCAGTCGGCGCGCGGTTCATCGGGCCGGATGCCGCCGCGTACGGGGTGAGTGCCGCCGGCATCGTCGGCCGTTCGTCGGTTGGCGCCAGCGTGCTCCTCGGCGCATTCGGCGACGAGTACCTCCTGTTGAGCCAGGGGGGACGGGCAAGCGGAGTGCCCGGCGTCGCCGGCACCGGCAGCCCGTCCGCGGCGCCGTTCGTTGCGCTGACGGGCGAGGCGACGCTTCTCGGCGAGGAGTTGTACACCGCCGGCCCGCTTCTCGGTGGAACGCCCGGACAACTGGCGACGCTGCTCGCCCAGGACGGCATCCGTCTGTTCGCGATCGCGGTGATCGTCTTTGCCGCCATCGCCCGCACCCTGGGGCTGCTATGACAGGGCTGTTATGAGAGGGCCGCGATGAGCCGTGAGCGAGTGAGGGTCAGGACCTTCCGGAGCTGGCTCCCGCTGCTGATCGCCGCCGGGGCCGGGCTGGTGACGCTGGCCGACTTCTTCCTGGCGCCGGCAGAGCCGATCGGAGCTGTCCTCGTCGACGTGGTCACCGTGATCGTCGCGTTCGGTCTGTTGCTCGGGGTGCTCAACCTCGCCGTCCATCATCTGGGTCGCGTCCGGCAACGCGCGGCAAACTGGCAGTACAGCATCGCGCTCGTCGCGGCGATGCTTGGCGTCGTGATCCTCGGACTCTGGCCCGGATCGGCCGGGCCAAACGACGAGGTGGTGCGCTGGCTGTTCGACTACGTCTACACGCCGGCCAGCGCGACGGTTTTTGCCCTGCTCGCGTTCTACGTCGTGACGGCGGCCTACCGGGCGCTTCGGTTGCGGCGGATCGATTCGGCATTCCTGGCCCTGGGGGCGCTGATTGTCCTGTTGGGCGGGATGCCCGCGCCCGATGCCTACTCCATCCCGCTGCGCGCGGCGCGCGACTGGTTCCTCGAATACCCGGTCGTCGCCGGTGTTCGTGGACTGGCGCTCGGGGTAGCGATTGGCGTCATCGGGGCAAGCTTCCGCGTGCTGGCGGGCATCGACCGGCCGCTCGCGGAGTAGAGCGGGTGTCGGGGGAGTGGAGCGCCATGGTGAGTACGGTGGTGATGCGCTGTGATGCCTGCGGGGCCGAGAACCGGGCCGGGAGTCGCTTCTGCAACCAGTGCGGCGAGCCGATCGGCGGCGATGTCTCCTGCCCGTCATGTGGCACGCCGAACCCGCCGGGAAGCCGCTTTTGCAGTCAATGCGGGAGCCGGTTGAGCGGGGTGCCGCCGGCGCCGCGACCATCCGATCCACCCTCCTGGGCCTCGGCCCCTGCCTCGGGTCCTACCTCGGAAACCCGGGCCAGAGTGGGTTGGGCACAGGTTGGGGCGCTTGACGACGGCGCGCCTTCCCCCTCCCCGCTGGCGGCCGAGAGCGGCGGGGGGATCGGGACAGCCGTCGCCGAGCCGTCGCCGAATCAGGCAGCCGCCGAGATCGTGCTCGCGCGTTCCTTTGCTCGCCTCGACTTCCGCCGTCGCGCCCCGCGTCATCGGGGCCCGTCCCCCCTCTCCGTGTCGGACCGGGCTCCGGAACGGCAGCCAGGGGGTGAAGGGAGGACCGGGGCCCCCTCTACCCC
>JACPQP010000113.1 GCA_016190465.1 Chloroflexota bacterium | reverse complement strand
CTCGTTGCTGATAGTGTCCAGAACGAGGATACGGCCGTCCGATTCCCTTGTCACTCGGCCAAAACCTACCGACGATTTCTACACGCACCCGTGGACGAGCCAGCTATTGACGTGGTTGCACGCCTGTGGTATCGTACCGAAGCGGCATCCGTACTGTTGCCCTTTCGCGGTGACATTACTGGTTGTCTCAGGCCGCCCCAGCGTATCCGGGTACGGGTGCCACCCTTGGGCGAGTCCTGAGTCAGTCGCTGGCAGATCCTTTAACGCAGGGCTCAACGTCCCGGTTCGTCGCCGCCCTGGTCGCGGTCGGATGGATCGCGGAGGAGTCTCACGACCGTGGGGCTCACCCGCGCCGACTGGTCCACCGACGAGCGATGGAAACGGGCAGTGCGGCCACAGGTGAGAAACCGCGCGAGACTACGCGCGAGAGATGGGAAGGAGAACACGCGTGTCGCCAGATCGGAACCGTGCCTCTGTGACTCGAAGGAAGTTCCTCGGAATGGGTGTGCTGGGGCTGGGCGCCGGGGTGCTCGCCGTCGCCTGCGCCGCGCCGCCAACGCCGACCCCCGTGCCGCCGCCCAAGCCGGCTCCCGCCGCGCCGACGCCGGCGCCGAAGGCCGCGGCGCCGACCGCTGCGCCGGCCGCGAAGCCACCGGCCGCCAAGGAGCCGGTGAAGGCCCGGATGTGGGTCCAGGGTGACCCGAAGGACCCGGGCCCGGTCGCCCAGCTCCGCAACGTCACCTTCGTCAACGAGTTCCAGCAGAAGTTCCCGAACATTAAGTTCGAGCTGGAGGGCGTTTCGGAGCGCATCGACCTCAAGCTTTTCGTTACCGCCAAGGCCGGCGACGTGCCCGACATAACGATGTACTCCGGCCAGATGCAGCAGAACCACGCCTTCGCCGGCACCCTGACCGCCCTCGACGACTACACCAAGGCCGAGCCCAAGCAATTCATCGAAGACCTCTTCTGGATCGAGACCGAGACCACGAAGTCGACCCTCGACGGGAAGAAGTACGGGTTCCTGTACTCGGTCCACGCCCGCGGCATGTGGCGGCGCAAGGATCTGATACCCGACGCGCCGAAGAGTTGGGACGACATCATCAAGCACGGCAAGGCAAATGCCAACGGCACTGACAAGTGGGGCTTTGTCTTCTTTGGCCAGAAGCCGTGGTCCATCGAGGTCGAGTACGGTCCCTTCGTCTGGAGCCAGGACGGCAAGCTCTCCGACGGCAAGGAAGGGCGGGCCGTGTGGGCCAACGATGAGGTGTACAACGCGGTCAAGCTCCACCGCGATTTCGTCCACGAGCACAAGATCTCCCCGATCAGCACCATCACGGCCGGCTTCGGCGACGCCTGGAAGCTCTTCCTCACCGGCCAGGTGGCGATGTGCGTCCAGGGCACCTACGGCCTCAACCAGGCGAAGAACACCGACGGGAAGGCGCTCTGGGACGCGGGAAAGCTGGAGTTCGACCTGATCCCGACGAAGGACGGCAACCCCGAGAAGTCCAGCCGCAACTTCGGGAACGGCTGGGCCTGGGGCATCCCCAAGGGCGCGAAATACGCGGACGCCGGCTGGGAGTGGATCAAGTTCTTCTCAACCCGGGAGACCCAGGTGCGCTGGAGCCTCCTGGAGGGCGGCCTGCCGATCCGGCCCTCGGCCTGGGACGACAAAGCCTTCGAGCTGCCGATCTACAAGAAGTTCCGCCAGGCCGTCGAGAAGGGCGCTCGCCCGATGGATCTCTGGCGGACGTACATCGAGGCGATCGAGACCGTCGGGGCGGCCGTCGAGGAGGCGACGCTCAAGCCCGACACGGACATCAAGAAGATCCTGAAGGACTCGCAGGACGCCTTCAACGGTAAGTACTTCAAGTAGTGCCGTCGCGCCAGCCGGACCTCGTGCGTGGCGCAGTGGTGTTGCTCAGGCTCCGTGCGAGTTGCTGTAACCCCCCGGCCCCCTTCCCGCGTCGGGAAGGGGGCCGGGGGGTTAGGTCTGGCCTTCCCCCCTCCCGCATCAGGGAGGGGGAGCCAGCGCCCCCCTCCCTGATGCGGGAGGGGGAGAGGTCCCACATCGAGGAGGATGATCATGCGCCAGAGCCGGGCTCTTCCGTATATCCTCATCAGCCCCTCGCTCGCCCTGATTCTGGCCTTCGTGTTCTACCCCACCCTCTACGGCTTTCAGCTCAGCTTCATGCGGATGATTCCCCTCACGGGCGAGTTCGAGTTCGCGGGCCTGGAGAACTACTCGGCACTGCTGGGGGCCCGCGAGCTGTGGGAGAGCGCCCGGGTGACGCTGTTCTTCGGGGTCCAGTACGTCGCGGTCGTCATCATCCTGGGCTTTGCGCTGGCGCTGATCATGAACCGCAAGCCCCGGGCAATGGGCCTGTATATGACCCTGATCTTCGTCCCCTGGGTCCTCTCGGATGTCGTCGCCAGCATCATCTGGCGCATCCTGTTCAACCAGCAGATCGGCATCATCGAGCTAACGATGCGCAACTTCCCGTTCTGGCCGAAGCTGGGGCTCATCACCACTCCGCAGGGCGCTCTATGGGTCATGGTCCTCCTCGGGCTCTGGCGGGGGCTGCCCTTCGCTATGCTGCTGCTGCTCGCCGGCCTCCAGACGATCTCCCGCGAGCTCATCGAGGCCGCCCGGATCGACGGCGCCTCGAGCTGGCGCGCCTTCTTCTCGGTCACCCTCCCCCTGATGCGCTCACAGGCCCTCGTCCTCCTCCTCCTGGCGAGCATCGGAGCGGTCAACGCCGCCGCCACGTTCCTCGCCGTGACCCAGGGCGGGCCCGGACGCTACACCGAGGTGCTCGGGCTGTTCCTGTACCGGACGGGCTTCCAGTTCTTCCGGATCGACCACGGTAGCACGATCGCGGTGATGATGTTCCTCATCAACCTCAGCCTGACGCTGGTCTACCTCCGGGCATTCCGGTCCGAGTACCGTCTGTGAGAGGAAAGAACGAATGAGCGCTCAGCCCGCACGCGCGCTTCCGGTCCGCCCGGTTGTCAGACAGACGGCGATCTCGACCATTGTGCGCCGGACCATCGGCCGTGGCCTTCTCCACCTGCTGATCATCGCGGTCTGCTGGATCATGGTCTTTCCGGTCCTCTGGACGGTGTCGACGTCGTTCAAGCTGGAGCCGGACATTATGAGGTACCCGCCGGTCTGGATCCCCAACCCCGCGACCCTTGAGGGGTACCGATCGGTTGTTGAAGATGGCCGCCTGTTTCGCTACATCACCAACACCTTCATCCTGTCGGGCACCTCGATGGTGATCACGGTCCTCGTCGCCTCGCTGGCGGGTTACGCGTTCTCCCGCTTCCGCTTCGCCGGACGCGACCTGATCCTGCTCTTCATCCTGGCCACGGTGCTCATCCCCGGTCTCACCCAGCTCATCCCGCTCTACCAGATGATCAAGGTTATGGGCTTGCTGAACACCTACCAGGGTCTGATCATCATCTACGCGGCGCACGGGCTGCCCTTCACTATCTGGATCCTCAAGAGCTTCTTCGACGCCGTCCCCATTGAGCTCGAGGAGGCGGCCATGATCGATGGGTGCACGCCGGTGCAGGCGCTGGCCCGCGTCATCCTGCCGATCTCGGCGCCTGGCCTGATGGCCGCGTCGGTGCTCAACTTCGTCGGCCACTGGAACGAGTTTCTCACCGCGCTCGTCTTCACTTCCAAGGACGAGATGCGCAACGTCAGCGTGGGGCTTTACAACTACCTGGGCTGGTACGGGAGCGTGTACAACCGCATCTCGGCGGCGGCGCTGCTGGTGATCGTGCCGGTCCTTATCCTCTTCTTCATCGGCCGCAAGAACTTCGTTCAGGGCATGGTCGAGGGCGCCTTGAAGGGGTGAGGAGGAAGCCCGAAAGGAGGTGATCGGCATGGCCAGAGATCCAGTCTGTGGTATGAACATCGACGAGCGGACCGCCGCGGCGAAGACGACCTACCAGGGACAGACGTACTACTTCTGTGCGCCGGGCTGCAAGGCGACCTTCGAGAAGGATCCCCAGAAGTACGTCGGCAAGCAGCCGGGGCGCGGCCACTGAGCCGGTCACGTCCACGGGATCGAACAAGCGACCCAACCTCCCGGCCTCCTTCCTTGGTCGCCTGAGCCCGTCTCCTGACGGGGCCACCCCCCCTCCCCGCGTCGGGCCCGGCTCAGGAACGGCGGGCAGGGGGGAGAGAGGTCTCGTGCCTGTTCCACGCCAGACTCGTCGCGCTGAACGGTAGGTGGTCGGCGTGGGAGAGGACGCCTCACGTCGCCCCTTCGTGAGGATGGATCTCCCTTGCCCGCTCCGGGATCGAGCGGCCGAGCGCCAGTGCCAACTGAATCACCAGGTTGGGGCTGGTCGCCATCCGGAGAAGATCGCGGTAGGAGTAGGCGCCGGTGAACATCCCCCAGAGGATGCGCGTGTGCAGCTCGCTCACCTCCCGCTGTCGCCCGTTGCCGGTGGCCAGGCGATGGTGGGCCCGCGGCATCACCCCGACGCGCTTCAGGACCGGCACCTCCAGGAAGAGTAGCCGGCCGATCCAGTTGTCGGCGTCGATCGTGTGGCAGAGCGGAACGTAGCTCGCCGCGAAGTCGCTCCGGCTACACCCCCGATGCACCGCCGTCCACGCCGCGCGTTCGGCCGTCGCCAGCGCGGACCCGATCCCGTTCTTGTATAGCCGCGTCGCGCTGGCGTCCCCGATCGCCACCAGCCCGTCGTCCACGAAGCTCCGCGCCAGCCCGACCGAGATCTTCGGCAGGCACCCACAGACGGGGCGGAGACGGGTCCCCAGCACGGCGGTCACCTCGTCCAGCGCCAGGAACTGGTGGAGGCTGCGCATCTGGTTCCGGGCGTGGAGGAGCGAGACCGCGACGAAGGGGCCCTTGGGGATGAGGATGCCGTAGGTGGCGACCTCGTCGGG
>JACPQP010000112.1 GCA_016190465.1 Chloroflexota bacterium | reverse complement strand
GGATTGGGGGTCGGGGGCCCCGGACCCCCGATCAGGAGACGTATCAGTCAAGACAGCTCGCTCGGGCCTCATCGTCATCTCCTCCTCCAGGGACACTGCATCCGCTTTCTGCAGGGCGAACTGGTCCGCCCCGCGCTTGAACCGACTGGCGGCTTCGGCGATGTGGCGCTGAACCCGGTGGGCGCGGGGAGCGTCGAGCGCGGCTCCTGCCTCGAGGAGCTCGTCGAAGCCGCGGACGAGCTCGCGCGTCCCCTCGAGGAAATCTTCGTGTGCCGTATCCAGCTCCAGCGGGGGCGACAGAACGGCGATCGCGTCGGCGGCACGGGCGAGCTCATCCCGGACCCGGTGTGCCCGCGACGGATCCGCGGTCAGCGTTCCGAGTTGCCGTAGCGTCGCGCTCTGACGGCTGATCGTCGCGCGAATCCTCAGCATCTCGGCCAGGTAGGAATCGCTCAGCTTGGCCGCGGCTGAGCCGGTTTCATCCGCTGGCGCCGGTTCAATCATCTGGTCACACCGCGGGCAGCGAGCAACCTGCTCGTCGCCGACCGCGCCACACTTTGGACACCCCCACACGATTCGCTCACCTACCGTTCCTGACACCATTTCCGAGCGACGAGCTTGCCCCTCTCTATCTCACCTGATTGACACCGTTTTGTCAAGCCGCCCGGTCGGATCGCCGCTGCTGGGTTACCGGGCTGAAAGTTCATCGGCGGTTCCCGTTCGTCCCGGATGGTCGGCCAGCGCCCGGCGCAGCTCGGCCCAGGGCGCCGTGGCGTTCCACACGCCGGGCTCGACGAGGACCGAGACGAACCCGCCGAACCGGAACCAGAACAGGAGGAACCGATAGGCGGGCATCACCGCGAAGACCCACCAGTACCGGCGGATCCGCTGTCGGCCATCGGGTGTGGCCAGCAGATAGCTTACCAGCGCCGATATCCCCTCCACGACCACATAGCTCCCGTACATCGCGAGCGACGCGCCGACGACGAGCGGCAAGGAGTAGCCGAAGATAGTCAACAGCGGCAGCAGGCAGGTCCAGACAACACGCGGGAACGCCAGCGTGTGGTCCACGATGATCGACCGCGCCGGCGAGAGGCCGGTCAACCGGAGCGGGTTGCGCCAGAACAGACGGGGATACAGCGCCGTTACCTCCAGTTGTCCACGCTGCCAGCGCACCCGCTGCGCATACAGCGCGCCGAGCGATGCCGTCGGGGCCACGTAGGCGATGACCTCCGGGTCGCAGACGACCCGATACGACGGCAGCGCCTCGTGGATCTGAAAGGTGACGTGGGTGTCTTCTGAAACCGTCTGCTTGCTGTACAGGTGAGTCTGGAGAAGCACCTCTCGCCGAAACATCGAGAAGGCGCCGGCCAGCGTGAACACGCTGTTCGTGACCGACTGGTACTGCCGCCCGATGCGAAATGCCGAGTAGTACTCCAGGAATTCACACTCGCTCAGCAGCCGGCGGAGCGGACTGCGGTCGCCCTCGGGTGGAAGAACCTCGGTCCTGAGCCTGCGGCGCTCGAGCGGCAGGACCTCAATCGCCGCGGTCAGCGCGCCCACCCGCGAGTCCTGTTCGAGCGCGGCGACGGCGTTGCGAATGGCATCGGGATGCAACACGACGTCGACGTCGATGTTGGCGAGATACTGACCCTGGGCAGTGTAGAAGCCAGCGTTCAACGCCCAGGGCTTGCCTCGCGCCGTGGTCGCGAGCCACTGGAGCGCGCCCCCAAACGGCTTTCGACGCTCCTGGCGGAAGACCTCGGCTGTCTGGTCGGTGCTTCCATTGTCGACGACGATCACTTCGATCAGTGAGGCCGGATAGCGCTGGCGACGGATCGCCGCGAGACAGGCTGGCAGCGTATCCGCGCCGTTGTAGACGGGGATGACGATGCTCACCTGCCGAGGCTCGGCGTCCCGCTCGGGCCGGCGCCGGCTCCGCTGGAGCCGACTCACTCCCGCGCCGATCAGATAGACCAGCGCGGTCGTCCCATCGATCAGCATCGGGACGAGCAACCAGATACCCCAGAAGACGCCGAAGCTGAACAGGTGATCGGTCACGTCGTCATCTCTGCATCTCGGCACCGAGCTTGCGCTGGATGAACCGTAGCGTCGGCCAGCTCAACACCCACCAGTAGATCAGGACGACGAGCCCAAAGAACACGCCGCGCCCGACGATGGTGTGCGCGGAAAACAGCGCGTCCTTGCCGAGATAGGCGAGCGTCGTGATCACGAACACGAGCCGGACGACGTTCGCCGCCTGGGTGAGCACGACCCCGAGGGCGGCAAAGCCGGCGCGCTGGCGAAGGCTCCAGCCGGGATAGAACGCCAGCGTGCCGACGATGACCGCCGATTCGAGCAACCCCGAGCACTCGATCGTGATCTGGATCGCCGTCCAGCCGACGGGCTGGACCACCACGAGGACGAGAAGCAATCCCGGCGCGGCGTCGAACAGGCGTGTCTGCACCCCGATCAGCGGCACGACCTGGTGCGTCACCTGCGCGACCAGTTGCTCGAGCAGTGGCTCCAACGGAACCAGAGATCGGCCGCCGAAGATGATCGCGAAGGCCAGCCCGATTGAGCCGCACAGGTAGTAGAGCAGCCAGATTCGATGGCAGTGGAGGAAGGTGACGACGGCGACCCAGATCCCCACCAGGCCGATGGCCAGCGCCAGATCAATCCACACTGCTCGCCCGCTCCTCCCGGCGACGCTGTTCCCGCCACGCGAAGACACAGCCGAGCGCGACCAGGATTGCCAACAGGGGACCAAGCGCCGGGGCCGGGGACCACTGGATGTCGCCCGCGTCCGGCGCACGGTCGCCGGCGTCGGATGTCGCGACCATCCGGATCGCCTGGCCCGCGCCCATTCCCAGGTCGGCGAAGCTCGCCCGGAACTCCACGCGCCGACCGCCCTCGCTCTGCGACTCACCCCAGTCGTCGTTGGCCGACTGGCTGATCGACGCGCCGGCCCCATCGCGGACGACCACGTCGACCCGGCTGTTCTTGTTGCGCGGCTCGTACTGCACGGCGATCTGACGGTCGGCCGTTTCGCCGAACACGCCGTTGTTGTTCATGTCGACCGCGACCGTGTACTGCGTGCTGGACATCGAGCCTGGGTGCCGCTCGATCATCCAGTAGACCGTCGCGTCGTTGGGGTTCGTGCCCCAGTAGAGCGTCGCGATGTCGCCAGTGGACGACGCGTCGCCAGCGGGGTCAGCCACGTTCGCGCGGCCAACCCAGTCGTCGAACGCGCCATCCATCACGATCACCGCGCCCGGCGTCGAGGTGAAGGTCGGTGGTGCGGTGGTCGGAGTGCTCGTGCTCGGCGGCGTGACGGTCGGCACCGGCGTGGATGTCGACGTGCTGGGGACAGTGCTCGTCGGCGTGAGCGAGGGCGCGACCGTCGCACTGGCCGCACTGGTCGGACTGGAGGTCGGCGTGGCCGCCGAGGTGCTGGCGGCCGTGGCGGTGCTCGTCGGCAGCGACGTGAGGGTCGGCACTGGCGTGGACGTCGACGTGCTGGAGACAGTGCTCGTCGGCGTGAGCGAGGGCGCGACCGTTGCGGTGGGCACGCTGGTCGGCGTCGCGGTCGACGTCGGGGCCAGCACCGTGAGGGTCGCGTTGGCCCGATCCTGGCCGGTCGTGCGTGCCTCGACGGCGTGCCCACCGGGCGCGACGCCCGGAACGACGAACGTGCACTGGAAGGCGCCGGCCGCGCTCGTGCGGCACGGACTCGGGCTGGTCGGCTGGGTAGCACCATCAATCGTGATCGTGACGTCCCGGTCCCCACGAAAGCCGGCGCCGTCGACCTGCACGGTTGTACCGGGCACGCCCGAGCCCGGTGTCAGCGTGATGCCGGCGGCCGAAGCGATGTCGAGCGGCAGTCCGGCGAGCGTGCCGAGGCCGAGCGCAATCGCGGCGGTGAGCGACAGGGCGAGGGAGCGAGCACGCCTCCTCGCCCCGTCGCCCCCTCGCCCCGTCGCTCGTGGCCGCATCAGGAACGCGAGGAGGACCAGCGCCCCGATCAGTGTCACGAGCAGACCAGCCTGGTGGATTGCCGTCGGTCTGGTCGAGATTTCGACCAGGTGTGACCCCGCCGGCGCCGCCATCAGCACCAGGCGGCTCGCCGAGCGTGAGGCGATCGGCTGACCATCGATCTGCACGATGGTGCCGCTGTGGTGGGCCACCGGAATCAGCAGATCAGCCGGCGTCGCGAGCTCGTAGTGGAAACGGTATCCGCTCTGGCTGGCCTGATAATCCCGGAGTGGCACGACCTGGCGACGAAGTGGTACCTCCGGGCGCATCCCCAGCGCATCGGCCAGGATGGCGATCGCAGTCGGGTCGCCGGTCGTCAGCGCGTGGAAGATCAGGTTCATCCCGACGAAGGTGACCCGGGCCGGGCCGACGCGCCGGGAGCCGACCACGACCCCGTCGAGGCCGGCCCCGAAGTGGCTATACGTCACGTCGACCCGGTCCAGTCCCTGGGGCGTATGGGTATTCCAGGGGCGGTATCCCTGGGCAAACGGGTGCAACGTCAGTCGCTCATCGCCCCGGCGGAGCGTCGGCGAGGCGTAGAGCGTCAAGGGCTCCGCGTAGACGCCCAGGAACTTTGGCTGACGAGCCAGGACGTCATCCGGTGCTCCCGTCAGATCGACGACGACGGTGCCGCCCAGCGCGACGTAGTCCGCGATGAGCTGCTCGGCGTCGGCCCTCCTTCGCCAATCGAAGCGCGAGAGGACGATAGCGCGAAACTGCCGCAGGAACGCCAGGTCATAGTCGTCGACCGCGCTCGACGAACCGACGGCGACGTCGGGAAAGAGGTACGCCAGGTTCTGCGTCCCTTCGCCGATGCCGAGCACGCCAAGCTGGAGGGCAAAGGCCCGAGGACCGCCGTCGCGATGATAGAGGTCGAGATCGGCGAGGGACCAGTTCGGCGCATAGCCACGCTGCTCCAGCTCGGCGCGAAACGATTCCGGTATCGCTGGGTCGCGCAGCACGATCACGTCGTCGGCACCGAGCAGGTCGAGCCGATCGACCGCATAGACCGGAAAGCCACGCGAGAGGGCATAGTTGATGCTCGCCAGCGTCGGCGCGGTCGTCGTGCCTTGATAGGCCCAGCCGAACACCTGCTCGCGCCCACTCACCGCCGAAAAGAGGTACGACGGCGCCGAGCCGAGCCTGCTCAGATCGGCAATGGCGACCCGCCAGCCGGATCGCTCGCGCAGTTGCTCGGCCACGGCTACAACCTCGGGTCGCGGCGGCCGTCCATAGACCAGCGCCAGCGATGGCTGAAAGTCGATCGCCAGCACGACAATCAGTACCAGCCCCGCCAGGGGCGAACCTCTCCCCCCTACTCCCCTTCCCGACGCGGGGAGGGGGGCTATCGCTCCCCCTTCCCGTGTCGGGAAGGGGGACGAGGGGTCAGGTTCCTGGGGAGTGGCCACCTTTGCGTCGGACAGAGCTTCCGGGGCGCCGGACCTCACCCCCTGCCCCCTCTCCGTATCGGAGAGGGGGAGCCGCCACCCCCCTCCCCGCGTCGGGGAGGAGGGCAGGGGGGAGAGGTCCCCCCGAGACCGGACCCCCTCCTCTGCCCGACGCAAGGTGGCCACTCCCCAGGGGTTAGATCCGTCCCTGGCGGGGGCCTGGGGGTGCCCCCCAGGAGAACATGCCCTCTCCGAGGACACGCTGCCAGGCCCCGCCAGGGCGGGGGCCTGGGGG
>JACPQP010000136.1 GCA_016190465.1 Chloroflexota bacterium | reverse complement strand
GGACGTGGCGACCGGTCTCCAGATCATCGCCATGTTGACCATTCTGACGCTGGCGCCGTCGATCCTGATCATGATGACATCCTTCACCCGGACGATCATCGTCCTCTCGCTGATCCGCAACGCCATCGGCATCCCCCAGTTGCCGCCCAATCAGGTGCTGATCGGCCTGTCGCTGTTTCTGACGTTCTTTGTGATGGCCCCGACCTGGAACGCCGTGAACCAGAACGCGTTGCAGCCCTACCTGGGGGGTGAGATCGCCGAGGGGGTCGCGTTTCAGCGGGGGATGGCGCCCGTGCGGACCTTCATGCTGAAGCAGACGCGCGAGCGTGATCTCGCGCTCTTCGTCTTCCTGGCGAAGATGGAGCGGCCGCGGACGCCCGACGACATCCCCGATCACGTCCTGATACCGGCCTTCATCCTCAGCGAGTTGAAGACGGCGTTTCAGATGGGGTTTATCATCTTCGTGCCGTTTCTCATCATCGACCTGGTGGTCTCCAGCACGCTGATGTCGATGGGCATGCTGATGCTGCCGCCGGTGACGATCTCGCTGCCCTTCAAGATTCTCCTCTTCGTCCTCGTCGACGGCTGGCACCTGGTTATCCGCTCGCTGGTGTTAAGCTTTCAGACATGACGCTCTGAGCAGCACAGAAATGCTACCGAGCAGCTTCAGCCGGCACGGTAGCGGCCGAGCCCAACGCGGCCCGCCGGGCCGCCTCGTCGGCGAAGACGGCTCGCATCGCCGCGATAGCGACCTCGACCTGCGTGTCGTCGGGCTCGCGGGTCGTCAGCGCTTGAACGGCCAGACCGGGGGCCAGCAACAGGCGGACCAGCGGGTGCCCGTAGTGGGCGGCGGCGAAGCGGATGAGCTCGTAGGCGATGCCGGCGATGACGGGCACCAGGATGATCCGGGACAGGATGCGCAGCTCGAGCGCCGGCCGTCCCAGGGCCGCGAACACTACGAACGAGACGACGACGACCACAATCAGGAATGTCGTGCCGCAGCGCGGGTGGACGGTTGACTCTTGCTGGACTGCCCGCGGCACCAGGGGCGTGCCGTGCTCGTAGGCGTTGACGACCTTGTGCTCGGCGCCGTGGTAGGCAAAAACCCGGCGGATGTCCGGGAGGAAGCCGATGCCGATCATGTAGCCCAAGATCAGTGCGAGGCGGATGATCTTCTCGACGACGTTGGAGACGACCGGGGAGCCGATGAACCGATCGACGGCGCCGACGATCAGCACGGGGGTGACGAAGAACAACGCGAGCGCCGCGCCGAGGGCGAAGATCATGCTCCCCCACATCATCCCGCCAGGCATCGCCGGCTGGCTGGCGTCTTCCACTCCGTCTTCGGCCATGGCCACGTTCGCGGAGAACATCAGCGCCCGCAGGCCCAGGATCAGCGTCTCCCAGAGGACCAACGCACCACGCAAGATGGGAAGCTTTGCCCAGCGACGCGTCGAGGCCGAACCGGTCAGTGGCTCGTGGTGGACGACGATCTTCCCCTGTGCATCACGCACGGCGACGGCCATCCCCTGTGGCCCCCGGATCATCACCCCTTCGAGAACCGCCTGACCCCCGTACAACGGCTTGCTCACTCTGGCCCTCTTTTCTCATGCCCGAATAGGACACCTTTCGGGTATCGGTGCCTGCCCCCCCGCCTGTAGAGGAGGAAGATTGGGGGTTACCCCAAGCCCCCGCCCTGATGGGGCACTACCCGTGCGCGAAAAACAGAAGAGCCGGAGCGGGAGGCCCCACTCCGGCGGGGTTACTGGGCGGAGGCTGCCGGCTCCGCCTCCGTCTTCACCTTCCGCGAGGAGAGACGGCGCATAAACCGCTCAACCTGGCCCGCCGTATCGACGATGCGCTGCTGCCCGGTGAAGAACGGGTGACACTGCGAACAGACCTCAACCTTGAGGAGAGGCTTGGTCGAGCTGGTCGTGAAGGTGTTGCCGCAGGCGCAGACCACCGTCGTCGCGACCCACTTCGGGTGAATGTTCTTTTTCATCGTTCCTCGATTCCTCCCTTGGTGTTGTCCCACCACGCCTCATAGGGATGGGGAGGAGTGGGGGACACCCCCAAGCCCCCGCCCTGGCGGGACACCCGTATCACCTTGGTGTTGCTCCGCCACCCCTGGCGGCGGGAGAGCTTGAGGGACCCCCCCCAAGCCCCGCCCTGGCGGGACACCGGTATCGCCTTGGTGTTGCTCCGCCACTTATGGCGGCGGGAAGGGTTTGGGGGACACCCCCAAGCCCCCGCCCTTGGTGGGCCGGGCCGCCGATCAGGCGGGAGCGTAGACGCTGATCTGCTTGTGACCCTTCCGATACCACTCGAACTTGACGAGACCATCGACCGTCGCAAAGAGCGTGTGGTCACGGCCAAGCCCGACATTGGCACCGGGGCGGTACCGCGTGCCGCGCTGCCGGACGAGAATGGAGCCGGCGCGGACGAGCTGCCCGTCCTGGCGCTTGATGCCAAGCATCTTCGGCTTGCTGTCGCGCCCGTTGCGCGAGCTGCCGACACCTTTCTTGTGAGCCATGATTCCTCTCCTAGTGCAAGATCCATGCACCGATTCGGCATTGGTGCCCTGCCACCCCGCCTCTGGGGGAGAGTCCTTGGGGGACACCCCCACCCCCCCCACCCTGACGGGACACCGATTGGGCATTGGTGCTCTGTTACCCCCTGCCATGTGGGGAAGAGTTCTTTGGGGGACACCCCCAAACTCCCACCCTGGCGGGGCACCGATTGGGCATTGGTGCCTGGCCACCCTGCGCCGTCGGGCCTCCAATGGGGTGTTCGTCCCCTGGCCGAGCGACCTACTCCTTGGCTGGAGACTCCGGGGTCGCTGACTCGGATGCCTCCTCGGTCGGGCTAGGCTCGTCGCTGGTCGCTAGCTCCGTCGCCTCGATCTCGGTCGTTTCGGCCGCCGTGGCCGCGTCGGATGCCACCTGGCTGTCGATCGTCTCGGCCGTTACCGGTGCGGCCGCGCCAGCGTCGGCCGCGGCCACGTCAGGCGCAATCTCACCGGGCTCCTCAGCAGTGGCTGGTTGGGCCTCGCTAGCAGTCGTCGTGGTGGCGCCGACCGTAACCTCGCCGGGCTCCTCAGCAGTGGCGGGTGGGGCCTCGCTAGCAGTCGTCGTGGCGACGCCGACCGTGACCTCACCGGGCTCCTCAGCAATGGCTGGTGGGGCCTCGCTGGCGGTCGTCATAGCGGCAGCGACCGTGACCTCACTGGGCTCCTCGGCAGTGGCGGGAGCGGCCTCACCTTCGGCGGTCGTGACGGCGGCGACCGTGACCTCGCCGGTGGGTGCCTCGGCGGTGGTGGGCGCGCCCTCGCTGACGGTCTCCGTGGTTTCCTGGCCCTCCGCCGTGGTCATGATCTCCTCGATCTGGAGCCGGGTATACGGTTGGCGATGCCCGGTCTTGCGGCGATACCGAACCTTGGGCTTGTAGCGGAAAACGATGATCTTTGGTCCGCGCTCCTGGTCAACCACTCGGGCGATGACCCGGGCATCGCCGAGTGTTGGCTGGCCGACCAGCACCTTCCCCTCGTCGGCGACGAGTAAGACGCGGTCAAGCTCGACGGTCTCACCAGCCGAGACGGGCAGCCGGTTCACCCGGATGACCTGCCCCTTGCGCACCTTGTATTGCAGACCGCCGGTCTCGATGACTGCGTACACCTGACTATTCCCCCTGTCCGTCGTCCCGTTCGACCACGGGACACACCAATATCCCTGATGGCGGATTGTGCGCTGATCGGCGGCGATGCCGGGTGATCACCCGGCCGGGCTCCGACGAGGAACGCAACGACGTGTTGGTTTGAGCCCACTTCGGAACGAGCTGGCAATTCGCCGCGGGTCCGAACTCACTTCATCTCGCGATCCACAGCGGCCCGCCAGCTCGCCGTCCGACTACTCGCCCTGCCGCTATCGGCGTCGGTCGACGTATCTCCCCGGCGATCTGATCGATCAGCCGGGTGAAGAGCGCCGGACACTCGCCACGTTTCACCATCTGCAACCCGCGGCAAGTAGCCGGGCAGTACGCCGAATTATACGCCGACGGAGCCCTCTATGTCAAACCTGCGACGAGAATGCTAGCTGGCTATGAGGCGCCAGGTAGGGCGTTGTCTTGGCGACACCTTCCATCCGTGGTACAATCACTAGTATGCGGGCACCCTTTCGGTTCTGTCCTGGGCGGTGCTTGATCTCCTCGGTCGTCCTCGGCAGTTGAAGCTTACACGTGGCCGCGCGTTTTGACGGCGGAATCGGCCAACCTGGCGATACTGTCGGCAAGCAGTTTGCAGTGGTATCTGGCCGAGAGACCGGGCGGGAGCAATCGCTCAAACGAACGGAATGATCGAGCCGCCGCCGGCGACCTGACGGAAGCCGACGAGGACTGCTCCTGACTGAGTGGTGCATGGCAAGAGCAGATGAGGATCAGTTCTTTGCCGCTGGTCCTCGGCGGAAGACCACGGCTGCCCGTATGTGCATGGCGAAAGGAGGTGAAGCCCTGGTTCGCACCGTTCCCTGATGGGTGGTGAGTGGTGCGCCGATCCGACCGGGTGTCGGAGGATGAGGACGTGTTGAGTCCGTCCGCCTGCGATCCCAACCCCAATCCGAAAACACTATGGTGAGGTATCAACGGTGATAACCCTCAGTGTCATCAAGGCTGATATCGGCGGCTTCGTAGGCCATTCCAGCATCCATCCCGACCTCATAGCCACGGCCCAGGAGCAACTGGAGAAGGCGAAGAGCCGCGGTTTGCTGATCGATCACTGTGTCAGCCGGGTCGGCGATGACCTCGAGCTGATCATGACGCATACCCGTGGCGACGCAAACCCTGACGTGCATCGTCTCGCCTGGGATACCTTCAAGGCAGCCACGAAGGTCGCCCAGAAGCTCAAGCTCTACGGTGCCGGGCAGGACCTTCTCGTCGACAGCTTTGCCGGCAACGTCAAAGGGCTTGGTCCAGGCGTCGCGGAGATGACGATCGACGAGCGCAAGAGCGAGCCCGTCGTCATCTTCATGGCCGATAAGACCTCGGCCGGTGCCTGGAACCTGCCGCTCTACAAGACCTTTGCCGATCCGTTCAACACCGCGGGCCTGGTGATCGGCGCTGATCTTCACGGCGGCTTCCGCTTCGAGGTCCACGACGTCGTCGGGAATCTCCGCATCTTCTTCGATGCTCCCGAGGAGATCTACGACCTGCTCGCCTTCATCGGTGCCCCGGGGCGATACGTCGTGAAGGCGGTCTACCACCGCGAGACAGGCGCCATCGCCGCCAGCTCGTCGACGGACAAGCTCAGCCTGATCGCCGGCAAGTACGTTGGCAAGGACGACCCAGTCTGCATCGTCCGCAGCCAGGGGATCTTCCCAGCGGTTGGCGAGGTCCTCGAGCCGTACACGATGCCACAGATCGTTGCCGGTTGGATGCGTGGATCACACCACGGGCCACTGATGCCAGTCTCGTTCGCCTCGTCGAACTGCGCGCGGTTTGACGGCCCGCCGCGTGTCGTGGCGGCTGGTTTCCAGATCGCCAACGGACGCCTGATCGGCCCGCGCGATATGTTCGATGACCCCGCCTACGACGAGGTGCGTCACCAGTGTATCGTCGTCGCCAGTATTCTTCGCCAGCACGGCGCGTTCGAGCCTCACCGTCTCTCCCTCGATGTGATGGAGTACACGACGATGCCCAAGCTGATGG
>JACPQP010000119.1 GCA_016190465.1 Chloroflexota bacterium | reverse complement strand
TTTTTGATGGTTTTGGGGACACCCCAAACCCCGCCAGGACGGGCTCCGCCCTTCCTGGACCTTCCCGGGACGCAGGTGAACTTTCCGAGACCTACTGAGAAACTGGTCGTCGTCGGGCACCGGTGAAGTTCCAGTCGGTCTGCGGTCTCCCTGACGCCCCGGCGCAGCGCTACCGATCGCCGCGTGAATCCCTTGATCGTTCCCGAGCCGCGTGTGGCGCAGAACCACGTGCCCCGCCACGCAGCCCTCGGCCTTGGTCAGCCAAGTCTTGGGCGGGCTGTCAACGGATTTCGGGAGCGGATTGAACGGATTACCGAGCGGCCATTCCGTTCAATCCGTTCCCTGAATCCGTTGACAGCAATCCATGGGTCGCGCCACGGGCCAGGGCTCCCGCGAGCACACCGCCGCACCGCGTCGGCAGGTGGTCGCGACACAGGCAATTGGTATAACTGGCCATCGCTGCGCGCCGGGTGTAGCATGAAGAAGTGGCACGGGCCTTGCCCACGCAGCCGCTCCGGGCGTCTTCACCCGCGAGGAGTCGCCGCCAGGCCGGGGGGCTGGGGGTGTCCCCCAGCTAGGCAAATGTCCCGGGCATCTCGACCCGCGAGGAGGCGCCGCCAGGCCGGGGGCTGGGGGTGTCCCCCAGCTAGGCAAATGCCTCCGGCATCCTCGTCAATGAGGGATCATTGAAACTGAAATCAGACCTCGAACCGAAGCTCGCCTCGCGGCCCGAGGTGACGTCTGGTCAACTGACGCCGCCACCGGCTGGCCGCTATCTGAGCACGGCCGAACGCATCGCGCTCGCTGTGCTGGTTGTGATGCTGATGGTCGGCTCCTTTGCCGGCGGCCTGTATGCGGCGCCCCATGTTCGCGCCCGGGTGATGCCCGTCTCGACACCAGGAGCGGGGGTCCGCGACCAGTTCGAGATCTTCTGGCAGGCCTGGCACCTGGTCGAAGCGAACTACGTGGACCGCCAGGCGGTGAACCCGCGCACGATGACCTACGGGGCGATCCGTGGCATGCTCGACTCGCTGGATGACGACGGGCACACCCGGTTCCTTACTCCGGAGGATCTCCGCCTCGAGGAATCGAGCCTGAACGGTCGGTTCGAGGGAATCGGTGCCGAGGTCACCCAGCGGGCCGGACGGCCCGTGATCGTGGCGCCGCTCGAGGGCTCGCCAGCGGAGCGCGCCGGCATTCGCCCCGGCGACACGATCGTCCAGGTTGATGGGGCAGACGTCTCCGACCTCACGCTGACGGAGCTGGTCACCCGCATCCGTGGACCACGCGGAACGTCCGTCCGCATCACCGTGCAGCGCCGCCCTGGTCAACCGGGGGACCCCGTCGACCGGGCGCCACTCGAGGTGAGTATCGTCCGCGATGAGATCCGAGTAGCAGCGGTGAGCTGGAGCCTGGTGCCGGGGACTGCCTTTGCCCACGTGCGGATCGGCCAGTTCAGCCAGACTGTCGACAGTGAGCTGGAGCAGACGCTGCGCGAGGCCCGGCGAGCCGGCGCCGAGGGGATCATTCTCGACCTCCGGAACAATCCGGGCGGCCTGCTCGAAGGAGCCATCGCGGTGACGTCCGAGTTTGTCCGGTCCGGAAACGTCCTGCTCCAGGAGGACAAGGAGGGCAACCGACGCGCCTTCCCGGTCAAGGGGAATGGGGTGGCCACCGATCTACCGGTCGCCATCCTGGTCAACGAAGGGACGGCCAGCGCGTCGGAGATCGTGGCCGGCGCCATCCAGGATCACCGGCGCGGGACGGTGATTGGGCAGAAGACCTTTGGTACAGGGACCGTCCTGTCGCAGTTGCCGCTCAACGACGGCTCGGCCCTGCTCCTGGGCACGGCGCAGTGGCTGACGCCAAACGGTCGGGTCATCTGGAAGCACGGGATTGCACCGGACATCACCATCCCTGTGGCGGCCGAGGGCGAACTGATCACTCCGCGACAGCTCCGGCAGATGACCACCGAGGAGGTCCGGGCCAGCGGCGATGCCCAGTTCTCGGAGGCGGTCAAGGTGCTCCGTCTCTATCGCGAGATGCCGGTGGGCGTTGGTCGCGGCGGCGGACGGGGCACCCGCACGCCGGTCGGCGCCTTTTGAAATCGTGTGTGAAACCTCTCACCCCTCACCAGGGGTGAAGGAGGGGTTACCCCTTCACCCCTGGTGAGGGAAGGGGGGAGCGAAAGGGATCAGCCCTACGTTGGCAACGGTCGAGGCGTTGGACGCCGGGCAGATTCCTGATCCGCGCCGCGGCCGCCGATCAACAGCCAGCCGAGCGCACCGGACAACTTGCCACGAAGCTGGGTGTCGAGACCGTAGGCGAGCCCCGCCGCACCGACCAGGCAGACCAGCTCAACCAGGAAGAACACCTTGTCGACGTAGGCGCCGTGGGTGGCGAAGCCCTTCATCAGCATGTAGTTCAGGCTGAGCCACATCCCCCCAACCGCGCCCAGCCGGGTCAGTAGCCCCAGGCTGAGCGACAGGCCGACGAGCAACTCGCCAAGTACGATCAGGTAGGCGAACGTCAGCAGGTTAGGGAGGACGATGCCCTGGAGGAACGCCTGGTAGGGTGGATCCAGGAAGAAGCTAGGCGCCCGCCGGGCCGCGCCGCCCAGGATCCCGGACAGCGGTCTGCCCGCTTCGTCGATCCACCGCGAGCGGAAGTGGTCCTGAGAGTTGTCGATGAACCCCCAACCGATGGCCGTTCGTGCCAGCGCCAACGACCACGGCCCGCGCGTGGACGCCGCCGTCCCGCGCCAGAGCAAGACCATGCCCACCACGAACCCGATCTGCCAGATGTACGCCGTCGCCTCAATCGCCGAGAAGTACGCGATGATGACTGAACCAACCGTGACAACCGCGCCGAGCCACGTCTGACGCCCCACAGCAACCTCCCACTTCGACCAGATTCGGGGAATGGAATGAACTGCACGATGCACGTTCATCGACGCCACGCAAGGGGAGATGAATTGCTCATGCAACGTAGAGTATAGCGCTTGCGCCGTCCCCTGGCAGTATTTTCGGAGTCAGACGATGATCTTGGAGATCGGGAGCTCGAGGATGTCCTCGGCCCCACGCTTCTTCAGCTCGGGGATCAGCAGGTTCACCTTCGCCTTCACGACCACCGCCTCGACGGCATAGTAGCTCGTGTCGTACAGGCGGGAGATTGTCGGCGCCTTCATCGCCGGCAGCACCTCGACGACGTCGCGGAGGTGCGCCTCGGCAACGTTCAGCTTCATCAGGACCTTGCCGCGCGCGTCAAGCACGCCGCGCAGCAACGTTCGCAGCTCCTCGATCGCCTGGTGCTTCTCCGGATCATCCCAGGCGGCGTGGCTCGTGATCATCCGCACGGTGGACTCCAGGATCACGGCGACGATGTGCATGCCCTGGCGCCGGAGCGTGGAGCCGGTCTCGGTGACTTCGACGATGGCGTCGGCGATGTCGGGCACCTTCGCTTCCGTCGCACCGTACGACAGATGCACGTCGACCGGAAGGTGGAGCTGCTCGAAGAACCGGCGGGTCAGGTTGGGGTATTCTGTTGAGACGCGCAGGCCGGGCCGCAGATCGGCGGGTGTCTGGATGCCCGCGCTCTGCGGGACAGCCAGGACGATCTTGACGGGAACGCCAGTCTGACGACCGGCCCAGCCGAAGTCCATTACCTCGACGACGTCGCTGCCGTTTTCCTGGATCCAATCCAGGCCGGTGATCCCGACGTCGAAGTAGCCCTCCTCGATGTACCGCGAGATCTCCTGGGGACGAAGCAGGCGGACGCGGCCGATGCGTGGATCAGCGATCGTCGCCGCGTAGTCACGATCGCCGGCGATGCGCAGGGGGAGGTCGGCGTCCTCGAACAGCTTTATCGTCTGCGGCTCGAGACTGCCTTTGGGGAGAACGAGATCAAGCACGGCTCACCGCCCGGAAGAAGCAAGAGGTGGCACCGGTGTGGCAGGTGGGGCCGTGCGGCTCGGCCTCGATCAGCACCGTGTCGGCGTCGCAGTCGACCCGGATCGTTCGCACCACCAGATGATGTCCCGACGTCTCGCCCTTGGTCCACAGCGTCCTCCGGGTCCGGCTGTAGAACGTTACCAGGCCGATCTGGAGGGTCTTCTGCCAGGCGGCCTCGTTCATGAAGCCAAGCATCAGGATGTCCTTGGTCGCGTGATCCTGGACAATCGCCGGGACCAGGCCACCGAGCTTGGCAAAATCGAGCGCGACGGGCTGAGAGTCAATCATCGGGGTGCTCGCCAACAGAATCCCTCCCAACAAGGTCGTTCCCAGCGGGCGACAGGACGACGCAAGGTCGTGCCCCGCAAAGTCGTTCCCACGCAACGGGTCCTACGATAGGCTCCGCACACAAGATTGTCAAGTCGGCGCGAAACCCATTCGCGCTCAGGCGAATCACGCCTCGCGAAGGTTGAGGAAGTCACGCATGAACGCGTGGATCTGCTTCCGGTCGGCCGGATCAGACGGCTGCAAGCCGTAGTGGTTGACAATCCGGATCGACATCGCCAGCCACTCCTTCCAGCACTCCACACAGATCTGGGCCTGAACCAGCCCACCCAGTTGACCGCCGAGCGGTGGGCTTGCCAGTCGATCGCCGACCCGCCCACACTTCACACACGTAACCTGTGACACCATCACCTCCGTGAGAGCGAACCCTGGGTTCGCTCCTCAACCTCACCCATCCCGCGAATCGAGACCACCACCAGCCCCGCGAGGAGCCAGAACAGCGCGACCACGTGCGGGAAGCGGATGTTGACGAAGTGGTGGTCGAACACGCCGGCTGTCAGCGCGCCGGCCAGCGCCGCGGTGGCGCTGAGGAGCACGCCACTGACCGGGACCTCGGGCGCCCGGCGCAGTGCGCGAAACGCACGAGCGAGCAACCAGCCGACAGTTGCCAGGTAAGCGGCCAGGCCGAGCAGGCCCACCTGCTCCGCTAGCAGAAGGTAGATGCTGGATACACCCACGTAGAGATCCACCTCGGGCGCCCTGCCGAAGCCGACGCCGAAAAGCGGATATCGTTGGATCAGGATGAGCGCATCCTTGAACTCGCCCAGACGCATCGCCGCCGCCTTATCCCTTGCCTGAAACCCGGAGACGAGGTGCTCGAGATACGGCGACCGCTCCTGGACCAGGATAAGTGCAACGCCGACGAAGACGACCAGCACCGCAACCCACCAGCGCCGCTCACGCAAGAGCACGATGAGCGCCAGGGCAGCTGCCAGCGCCACCCACGAGCCACGCGAGTAGGTGAGCAAGAGGGCCGCACCAGCCGGTGCGAGCAGGGCCAGCAGGATGCGGCGCGGCAGCAGCGGGCGAGTTGCGTAGAGCTGAGCAACGCCAATCGCGACGACCACCATCAGGACCGCCCCGAACACATTCGGATCGACCGACGTGCTCGTGGCGCGCAGCGTGTCCGTCCCGGCGATAGTGCGAAGCATCTCGCCCGCCGGCGGGTAGCCCAGTGGCCGCAGCAGGGAGTAGGCGCGCAGTGTGAGGTCGCGAGGCAGGAGGTAGAAGAGCACGCCGAGCGCACCGGCGGCCCCGCCGCCGAGCAACAGCGCGCGGACGACCAGCGCGATCCGGCGCTCGTCGCGGACGACGTTGACAACCGTGTACAGGAGCAGACCGCTATTCAGCCACTTCAGGAACAGCCGCATCGCCTCGGGGCTCGTCGAGTAGCCCAGACCGATCGTGAACGACGTCAGCGCCAGCCCGACGAAGGCCAGGAAGGCGAGGTCGACCCCGGTCCCGCGCAGCCGCTCCTCCGGCCGGGCGAGCAGCCGGACGATCCAGGTGAGGAGGAGCGACGTGAGCGTGACGTCGAGGAACGTGAGTCGCACGGTGCCCAGGGGGACCGGAACCACCGCGTACGGGAGCAGCGTGACGATGCCGACGAAGATGAGCAGCCCGGCCTCGACGCTGAGGAGAAGCGCGACCCCGCCGGCGAGGCCGAGGAGCGCGGCGACGACGTACAGCGGCGTCGCCAGCGCGATCGCGCCGCCGAGCGCCAGCCCGACCAGGACGGCGAGCGCCGCCACCGCGAGCGGTGACGGTTGGCGGGAGAGTCGGAGGGCGGGAGTGGCCAAGGATCAACGCTCCGAACGATGATAGCGCGAGACCGTGACCAGGTCACCCTCACGGCTCCGGGACAGGGTCGCCCAGAGCGCGACGCACCGCTCGGACAACTCTCCGCAGTAGCTCGTCGGGCACTGGTGGCCCAAGGGGGCCGCGGCTGACGAAATCACGGTGGATCGTAAAGATCTCTTCACAGAATAGCACGCTCTCGTGCGGAAGACCACCTGTCCCGGCATCGATGGCCACGCGAGTGGGGCCGAAGGTTCCGCGGGACAAGATCGGCACGAGGGTCAGGTCATCGCTATGCCAGTTTCGCGCATTGGCGGACACGACCAGAGCCGGTCGCGGCTGATGCGGATCGTATGGCTGGCCGGGTGTCTCCACCAACCAGATCTCGCCGCGCAGTGGCGGGCGATCAGCCATTCCTGACTAGCCCTGGCCGGAAGATCGTTCGACCGCTGCGACTTGGATCGTGTGCCAGGCTTCCCGTTCCTCCCGCTCGACCTCGGATTGAGGTGCCCGATGCTGAGCCTCGATGGCTTTTTCCTGCTGCTGGGCATACCAGAGGAGCAAGGCCGCGTCGAACACTTTGCTGCGGTCGTGACCCGGATGCTCTTGCACGAAAGCGTCGACCGCCTTGAGCAAGATGGGGTCGACCGTCACGCTCACTCTTGCCCGGTGCCGCTCAACCGTCGCCCGTACCATTCGATTGCCTCCACCATGTCCTCGGACACATCGTAGCACGATCTGTCCCACGAGGTCAAGCAGTGTGGCCCTTATCCCGGCGTGGGTACAGCGCGGCGTACGCGGCCCGACCTTGGATGCTGTTGACAGGGCGACCGGTCGCATCTATAATGTGCCCACGCTGCCGGCCGTGGCGATCTCGGCGCACGCGGGACCACCTCGCGGGCCACGGATGCGGGGCGATGGCCCGGCGGCGAGGTCAACAGAAGGGCGACCAGCCCGAGCGGTTGGCCGGCGCTGGCCGGTGGGGATCCGGCGACCCGCGCCGCAAGTATATTGTGGAGGCTTATGGTACCGCTATGCGCACTTACTCGCCACGCACGACCACGGCTTTCACTCGGCGGCACATCCTTCGGACAAGCGTCCTCGGCCTGAGCGGACTGCTGCTGGCGGCAGGTTGCCAGCAGGCGGCCGCTCCACCGACGTCCACACCGGCTCCGGCTGCACCGGCCAAAGAGGCTGCGCCCGCCAAGGAAGCGCCCGCGGCGGTGAAGCCGGCTGCCAAGGGACCGGTGGCGCTCAACCTGTGGTGGAACACCCAGCCGCAGCAGAAGGCGATCGTCGAGGCGTACAACAACTCACAGAAGGACATCCAGATCACCCTCGCGGACATCGGCGAGCTTGTCTTCGGCGACGACAAGTACACGACGGCCGTAGCCGCCGGCAAGGGCCCCGACATCGCCTACCAGAACCGCCACACCTTCCTCCAGTTCGCTTCCCAGGGTCTGTACCACGACATCACCTCCCTGATGACGCGAGACAAGATCAGCGCGGAGCAGTTCTACCCGATCCAGATCAAGGAGGTCCAGTGGAAGGGGAAGTTCTACGGCCTACCGTGGGCGACCGATACCCGCCTCTTTTACTGGAACAAGGCTCACTTCAAGGAGGTCGGCCTCGACCCCGAGAAGCCGCCCAAGACCTGGACGGAACTCGAGGAGTACACTGCCAAGCTGAACAAGGCAAAGGACGGCAAGATCGAGCGCTACGGCCACCTGCCCTACGGCACCGGCAACACCTGGTTCTGGATGTTCATCTGGATCAACAAGGGTCAGCACATCTCCGAGGACGGCAAGACCGTCACGCCGGAGGATCCGAAGATCGTCGAAGCCGTCGAGTGGCTCGGGCGGTTCTACGAGAAGTACGTCCCCGGCGGCGCCGAGACGGCCGGCGGCATGATCCAGGGGCTGCGCGCCCAGGCCTCGGACCCCTTCCTGGCCGGCCAGATGTCGATGGTTGGGACCACCGATGGCTACCTGAACACGCTGGCGCGAAAGCCGGCCATCGACTACGGTGTAGCTCCCTACCCGGTCTCGCCGAACGGGGAGAAGTCCACCTGGTCCTGCGGCTTCAGCTTCGTCGTCGGCGCACAGAGCAAGCAGGCAGATGAGGCCTGGAGCGCCATCAAGTGGGCCATCTCGCCGGACGCCTGGCGTATCGTCGGCAACTGGAACACGGCCGAGACCAAGAAGGTCTGGGACAAGGAACAGATCTCCGGGAACTCCTACTGGAACCCGAGCCTGTCCACCTTCCGCCCGGCGGTGGACATGTTCAAGGCGGAGTTCGAGCCGAAGCTGCCGCCGAAAGTGCAGAAGGAGTACGAGCTCGCCATCGACGCGCTGAACTGGACGCATGGCTGCGCCACTATGGGGCTGGCCGCCCTCCAGTACTGGGTCGAGGCCGACCGCGCCTGTCAGGCGGTCATCAACAAGAAGGCGACCGCCAAAGAGGCGCTGGCCGAGATCAAGAAGAAGGTGCAGCCGGCGCTGGACGAGGCCTGGAAAAAGGCGATCTAGCCCGGAACGAGGTGGAGCGTGCCAAGGCTGTCGTTCCGCCGTCGGTCCAACGCTTTCCGGGAAGCCCGGGACTTCTACCTGTTTGTCCTGCCCTGGTTCCTGGGCTTCCTGGCCTTCACCGTCGGGCCGATCGCGTCGTCGGTGTTCCTGAGCCTGACGAAATACAATATCATCCGGCCGGCGAGCTGGGTGGGACTCCAGAACTACCAGGAGCTGTTCGCCGACCCGCTGTTTGGCGTGTCACTCTATAACACGCTCTACTACGTCGTCTTCGCCGTGCCCCTGAGTGTCGCCGTGGCGTTGCTGCTCGCCCTGTTCCTCAACCAGCGGCTCCGGGGCATTTCCATCTACCGCACTCTGTTCTACGTCCCGTCGATCGTGCCGGCAGTGGCCTCGATCGTGCTGTGGGTCTGGATCCTTCAGCCCCAGTTCGGGCTCATCAACTCCGGCCTGCGGTTCCTCGGAATCCAGGGGCCCCTGTGGCTCGGCTCCCCCGAGTGGTCCAAGCCCTCAATGGTCCTGATGCACGCCTGGAGCTCGGGCGGCGCGATGATCATCTTTCTGGCCGGGCTTCAGGGCGTGCCGGAGCACCTCTACGAGGCCGCCGCCATCGACGGCGCCAACTGGTGGGCCAGGTTCTGGAACGTGACGGTTCCCATGCTCACTCCGACGATCTTCTTCGTCCTCGTCCTCGGGATCATCAACTCGTTCCAGGTCTTCACCGCCGCCTTTATTATGACGGGCGGCGGGCCGGTCGACTCGACCCTCTTCTACGTGCTTTACCTCTACCGGCACGGGTTCACCTTCCTCAACATGGGCTACGCCGCGGCGATGGCCTGGATCCTCTTCATCATCATCCTCGGGTTCACGCTGGTGCAGTTCGCGCTCGCGCGGCGCTGGGTCTACTATGAGGGGGGGCGCTAGGCGTGGCTCAGCGTGTCGTGCAATCGCGGCTGGCTTCCGTTCTGGCCACCCGGCTGGCCACCCAGCGGCGCAATCCGTGGCTGAAGGTGCTCGCCATCGCCGGCTCCCACGTGGTGCTGGTCCTGTGCAGCATCGTCTTCGCGATACCGTTCCTCTGGCTCGTGTCCACCTCGGTGAAGCCCCTCCGTCAGGTGTTCGATTGGCCACCCGTGTGGATACCGAACCCCATCGTCTGGCAGAACTACCCGGACGTCTTCGACTACGCCCCGTTCCACCTCTACCTGGTCAACACGCTGATCATCGCGGTGGCCAACATCGTCGGCCCATTGCTGAGCTGCTCGCTCGCGGCCTACGGCTTCGCGCGGCTGCGCGCACCGGGCCGGGACGTCATCTTCTTCGTGCTCATCAGCACGATGATGGTGCCGGGCATCGTCACGCTGGTACCGCTGTACATCCTGTTCAGCAAGCTGGACTGGATCAACACCTTCTACCCGCTGACCGTCCCCGTCCTCCTTGGGTCGCCGTTCACGATCTTTCTCCTGCGCCAGTTCTTCTTGACCATCCCGATCGAGTTGGAAGAGGCGGCCATCATCGACGGGAGCAGCCGCCTTGGCCTGTGGTGGCGCATCCTGATGCCGCTCTGCAAGCCCGCGCTGGCCACCGTCTGCGTGTTCGGGTTCCTCCACGCCTGGAACGACTTCACCGGGCCGCTCATCTACCTCAATGACCAGAGCAAGTACACGCTCTCGCTGGGCCTCCAGGTGTTCCAGCGCGCCGAGGGAAGCCAGTGGGGCCTGCTTATGGCAGCCTCGACTATGGTGACGTTCCCCGTCATCGTGGTCTTCTTCCTGGCCCAGCGCCAGTTCATCCAGGGCATCACGCTCACCGGGATCAAGGGCTGACGAGTCTCAGGGATTACCCCCTTGACACGGGTGGCCCGCGTGCTATACTACGCCCAACAACCGAATAGTGACAACGACCGCGAACAGGACGAGTACGCGCTGAGTGCGGGGCCTAGAGAGTCGGGGAAGGTGGAAGCCGATGCCCACGGCAGCGCCGAATGGACCTGGGAGTCGCAGACCGAAAGCGGCAACGTCGAGTAGGCTCTGCCGGAGATCCCGCCGTTAACGGGGATCGGGTATCGGATCAAGCTTTAAGGCCTCATCCCGTACTCGTGAGTGAGTGGGCCGGTCGTGACCGGCCAAGTGGGGTGGCACCACGGTGACCTCTCGTCCCCAGGGATGAGGGGTTTTTTGTTTGGCCCGCGGCGCCCGCCGGCTCCCCCCTTTCCCCCCGGGTGGGGGAAGGGGCGGGGGGATGAGGGGCGGCCACGGGCGGATGCGGAGAAGCCGGAGGTGCCGACCGATGTACTTTCCCCGTCTCGACGACGTGTGCTCGCTCGCCGGTCGCGGCAACCTGGTGCCGATCTACCGCGAGATCCTTGCCGACCTGGAGACACCGGTCTCCGCCTACCTCAAGATCGCCCGGGGAACCGGCAGCTTCCTCCTCGAGAGCGTCGAAGGCGGCGAACGCCTGGCGCGCTACTCGTTCATCGGCACGAACCCCTCGCTTGTCGTCACCATGCACCGGGGACAGGCCACGATCCAGCAGAACGGCGAGCGACGCACCATCCCCTTCACCAACCCGCTCCGCGTCATTCGCGACCTGCTCGCGCCGTACCGCGCCGTGGCCACGCCTAACCTGCCGCGGTTTCAGGGCGGCGCGGTCGGCTACCTCAGCTACGAAGTCGTGCGGTACTTCGAGGAGTTGCCCGCGCCCGCGGCCGACCCGGTCGGCGTGCCCGAGAGTGTTTTCGCCCTCGCCGATACCCTCGTCGTGTTCGACCACCTCCAGCGCAAGATCAAGGTGGTCAGCCACGTCCACCTCGACCACGATCCGGATGGTGCGGACCGCCCGGACGCGCGCTCCGCACTATCTGCCCGGGGCAACGGCACCATTGCCGCCGCCTACGACGCCGCCGTCGCCCGGATCGATGAACTGGTCGCCGCGCTGCGCAGGCCGCTCGTTCTGCGCCCGAATCCCCGCCCGGCGACACCGGCCGACCGGCCCGCGATCGTGATGAACATGGCTCGGGGCGACTACGAGGCGATGGTGCGCCGGGGGATCCGCTACATCGACGCGGGCGACATCATCCAGGTTGTGCTTTCGCAGCGGTACACCCGACCGACTACCGCCGATCCGTTCACCGTCTATCGGGCCCTGCGGACAATCAACCCATCGCCCTACATGTACTACCTGGACCTGGGCCACTTCCAGATCGTCGGCGCCTCGCCGGAGCTGCTCGTCAGGGTCGAGGAGGGTGCGGCGACCACCCACCCGATCGCCGGTACCCGCCGGCGCGGCCGCACGCCGGCCGAGGACCTGGCGCTCGAAGCGGAGCTGCGCCACGACGAGAAGGAGCGCGCGGAGCACATCATGCTCCTCGACCTTGGCCGCAACGACATCGGCCGGGTGAGCGGGCCGGGCTCGGTGCGGGTGACGCAGACGATGGGGGTCGAGCGCTACTCCCACGTGATGCATCTCGTCTCCCACGTCACCGGACGGCTCCGCTCGGATCTCAGTTCGTACGACGCGTTGCAGGCGTGCTTCCCAGCCGGCACGGTCTCGGGCGCGCCGAAGATCCGGGCGATGGAGATCATCGCCGAGCTGGAGCCGGACCGGCGCGGACCCTACGCCGGCGCGGTCGGGTACTTCGACTACGCCGGCAATCTGGACACGGCGATCACCCTTCGCACGCTGGTCATCAAGGACGGAATCGCCAGCGTGCAGGCCGGCGGTGGGATTGTCGCCGACTCGACGCCGGAAAACGAGTATATGGAGTCGGTCAACAAGGCGCGGGCCACGCTCAACGCGCTCGATCTGGCCGAGGATCTCGACTGAAGGAGGCAATCGCTTGCTACTGCTCATCGACAACTACGATAGCTTCACCTATAACCTGTACCAGTACCTCTGTGAGCTTGGCGCCGAGCTGGTCGTGCGGCGCAACGACCGGCTTACGCTGACAGAGATCGAGGCGATGGCGCCCGAGCGGATCGTGATCTCGCCTGGGCCGTGCGGTCCAGCCCAGGCCGGCATCTCGACGGCGGTGATCACGACATTTGGCCCGCGCATCCCGACGCTCGGCGTCTGTCTGGGCCACCAGTGTATCGGCCACGCCTACGGCGGCGATGTCGTCCACGCCGGCCAGCTCTTCCACGGGAAGACCTCGTTGATCTATCACGACGGCAAAGGCGTATTCCAGGGGTTGCCGAGCCCGTTCGAGGCAACCCGCTACCACTCGCTGGTCGTCGACCGCAAGACGCTGCCGTCCTGCCTGGAGATCACCGCTCAGACGACGAGCGGCACGATCATGGGGATTCGTCACCGCGAGCACCCGGTCGAGGGGGTACAGTTCCACCCCGAGTCGATCCTGACGACCGTCGGCAAAGACCTGCTGCGCAACTTCCTGGAGCAGCCTGGGAGGGGCGAACCCGGTGTTCACCCTCTCCCGTCGCGGGTCCCCGAACGAGTGATCGCGTAGAGGCTCGGCGTGGGGGGGGGCGGAGTGACCTCACCCCCGGCCCCCCTCTCTGATACGGAGAGGGGGGTGACGCGGGGCCGGACCTCACCCTCATCTCCCTCTCCGACACGGAGAGGGGCCATGCGCCCTCATGAGTGGGCAGGAATGGTGGTCGGCGGCGGGAACGGCCCTCATCCGCCGGCCCCTTCCCCCAATACTGGGGGAAGGGGAGACGTGCCGCTCCACCCCCTCTCCCAGTATTGGGAGAGGGGGCAGGGGGTGAGGGCCTGTCAGGGGATCACGGACGATTCTGCCCACTGCTGAGGGGGGTGAGGTCTGCCCGGCAAGCTCACTACACAGGGAGGTGCACATGATTCGGGAGGCCATCGGAAAGATTGTCGCGGGCGGCGATCTGACGCGCGACGAGGCGAGCGCGGTGATGGGCGAGATCATGTCGGGCGAGGCGACGCCCGCTCAGATCGGCGCCTTGGTCGCGGCGCTCCGGCTCAAGGGCGAGACGGTCGACGAGATCGCCGGGTTCGCCACGGTGATGCGAGCGAAGGCGACGCCAGTTCGCGTCAGCGACCCCGTTCTCGATACGTGCGGGACCGGCGGGGACGGTCGCCACACGGTCAACGTCTCCACCGGAGCTGCCTTTGTCGCGGCCGGCGCCGGGGCACGGGTCGCCAAGCACGGGAACCGGGCGATGAGCAGCCAGTGTGGGTCCGCCGACGTGCTCGAAGCGCTCGGCGTCACCATCAACCTCGATGCCGACCGCGTGGCCCGCTGCATCGACGAAGCCGGCATCGGCTTCATGTTCGCGCCGCTGTTCCACCCGGCGATGAAATACGCCGCCGGACCACGGCGAGAGATCGGTATTCGGACAGTCTTCAATCTGTTGGGTCCGCTCACCAACCCGGCCGGTGCGGCGGCTCAGGTGCTCGGCGTCGGCGACACGACACTCGTCCCAAAGCTCGCGGCGGTCCTCCAGCAGCTCGGCTGTCGACACGCGTTGGTCGTCCACGGGGATGACGGCACCGACGAGCTGTCGATCAGCGGGCCAACCCGCGTGTGCGAGGTGAGGGGCGGCGATCTGAGAGCATTCGTCGTCGAGCCCGGCGACGTGGGGCTTTCGTCCGCACCGCTGGGCGCCATTCGAGGGCGAACCGCTGCCGAGAACGCGGCGACGTTGCGGGCGGTCTTTCAAGGGGAGCACGGCCCCGTCCGCGATGTGGTGCTCCTCAATGCTGCCGCCGCGCTCGTCGCCGCCGATCGGGCCGCGGACCTGCAGGAGGGCATCGTCCTGGCGGCGCGGGCCATCGACGATGGCGCCGCGCTCGACCGGCTCGACCGGCTGGTCGCGCTGAGTCAGCAGCTCGGGACGTAGGAGGGCCTGTGATTCTCGACGAGATTGTGGCTCACAAGCGGGCCGAACTGGCCGAGCGGAAGGAACGCGAGACGCTGGCAGCGGTCGAGGCGCGGGCACGCGGGCAGGTGCCACCGCGTGACTTCGCCGTCGCGATCCGCCAGCCAGATCTCACGCTGATCGCCGAGGTCAAGAAGGCGTCGCCGTCCAAAGGACTGCTCGCGCCGAACCTGGATCCGGTCGCGCTCGCCACTGCGTACCAGGCGGGTGGCGCCGCGGCCATCTCGGTGCTCACCGATCGCCGCTTCTTCCAGGGAGAGCTGGCTCACCTCACCACCGTGCGCACGCAGGTGGACCGGCCGGTCCTGCGCAAGGACTTCCTCGTCGAGCCGTACCAGGTGTTCGAGGCTCGGGCAGCCGGAGCCGACGCGGTGTTGCTGATCGTGTCAATCCTCACCGACGAGGAGCTGCGGGATCTTCACTCCCTGGCGCATTCACTCGGTATGGCCGCGCTCGTCGAGGTCCACGACGAGGCCGAGGCCAGGCGCGCGCTGGCCGCCGGCGCTGAGATCATCGGGATCAACAACCGCGACCTGCGCACGTTCCGCGTCGACCTCGAAACAACCGCCCGGATACGGCCGCTGATCCCGCCGGACAGCACGCTTGTCTCCGAGAGCGGCATCCACACGCGCGGCGATGTCGCCCGGCTGCGCGAGTGGGGCGTGCACGCGATGCTCGTCGGCGAATCGCTCGTTCGGTCCGGCGATCCCGCTGGGAAGATCTGGGAGCTGCTGGCGACGGACCTCACCCCCTGGCCCACCGTTCCTGAGTTGGTCCGATGCGGAGAGGGGGGAAGGGTTCGGGGCGACGGGGCGACGGGGATGAGCTAGTGTCCAGAGAGATCATCGTCAAGATCTGCGGCATCCGCACGCTGGAGCACGCGTTGGCGGCGGCGGAGGCAGGTGCGGATCTCGTCGGGTTCGTGTTCGCGCCGAGCCGGCGCCGAATCAGTCCCGAGGATGCCCTGGCGATTTGCCGCGAGCTTCCCCGCCGTGTCGGTCGGGTCGGGCTGTTCGTCGTTGGCGAGAATGAGTCGCCGTCGACGGTGGCGGAGATCGTCGGTCGGTGTGCCCTGGATTTCGCTCAGCTCTGTGGCGACGAGCCGCGGGAGGTCTGCTCGGCGCTTCCTGTGCCGGCGTTCAAGTCGATCCGGGTCGTGGGCCTCGCGTCGCTGGCGGTGCTGCCGGAGTACCGGAGCCACGTGACCGGGTTCGTGCTCGATGGCTTCGCCCCCGGACACTACGGTGGCAGCGGACAGACCTTCGACTGGTCACTCGCCAGAGCCGCCGCGGCCGTCGACCGAATCCTGATCGCCGGGGGGCTGACGCCGGAGAACGTCGGCGAGGCGATCGTCCAGGCGCGCCCATGGGGCGTCGACGTGAGCAGTGGAGTCGAGACGGACGGCCAGAAAGATGCGGCCAAGATCGCGGCGTTCGTCGCCGCCGCCAGGAGAACGGGACACGCTTAAGGGGAGATGCGAGATGGGAAGAGTCGTTCCAGACGCCACTCTGGCGACCGGCGGTGACCACGCGCTGAGCGATGGGCACTACGGCCCGTACGGGGGCCAGTACGTGCCGGAGACGCTCATGCCGGCACTGGACGAGCTGATCGCGGCGTACACGGCGGCGCGCGAGGATCCTGCCTTTCAGGGCGAGTTCGACGCGCTCTGCCGCGACTACGTTGGCCGGCCGACGCCGCTTTACGCGGCCGAGCGCCTCGGCGAGCGCATCGGGGGCGCCCGGATCTATCTCAAGCGCGAAGACCTGGCCCACACCGGCGCGCACAAGATCAACAACGCCCTCGGGCAGGTGCTGCTCGCCCGTCGCATGGGAAAGCGGCGTGTCCTGGCGGAGACTGGCGCGGGTCAACACGGCGTCGCGACGGCGACCGCCTGTGCGATGCTGAAGATCGAGTGCGTGGTGTATATGGGCGAAGAAGACATCCACCGGCAGTCGCTCAACGTGTTTCGCATGAAACTGCTCGGCGCCCGAGTCGAGACGGTACGGAGCGGCAGCCGCACTCTGAAGGACGCGATCAACGAGGCAATGCGCGATTGGGTGACCAACGTGGCGACGACCTATTACGTTATCGGATCGGTCGTCGGTCCGCACCCGTACCCGCTGATGGTCCGGGAGTTCCAGTCGGTCATCGGGCGGGAGGCCCGGGCGCAGGCGATCGAGCAGATCGGCCGGCTTCCGGACTTCGTCGTCGCCTGCGTCGGTGGCGGAAGCAACGCGATGGGCGTCTTCTCCCCGTTCCTCCACGATTCGGCGGTGCAGCTCGTTGGCGTGGAGGCCGCGGGCCGCGGTATCGAGACCGGTGACCACGCCGCGACCCTCTGCGCCGGTGAGGTCGGCGTGCTCCACGGCTCGAAGTCGTACCTCCTCCAGGACGAGCACGGCCTCGTCCGCTCGACCCACAGCATCTCAGCCGGACTGGACTATCCGGGGGTTGGCCCCGAGCACAGCCACCTCAAGGACACTGGCCGCGCGCGCTACGTCGCCGTGACGGACGAGGAGGCGCTGGCCGGCTTCCAGTTGCTCTGTCAAACCGAGGGCATCATCCCCGCGCTGGAATCGGCCCACGCCATCGCCCACGCGGCCGATCTCGCCCGCCCGCTCGATCACGACCGGGTCGTGCTAGTCAACCTTTCCGGTCGCGGCGACAAGGATATGCACACCGTGGCCACGGCGCTGGGAGTGACGCTATAGCCGCTGACGAACACAAGGTTCGCCCCTCCACTACTCTATCGGATTTCCAATCGCACCTGGCAACCCTCTTGGGTACAATGCGCGAGTAGTTTCGCCCGGGGCCGCCCCTCATCCCCCCGCCCCTTCCCCCACCCGGGGGGGAAGGGGGGAGCCGGAGGAAAACGACCTTGTCTCGCATCTCTCGCCGTGCTCTGTTGCGGGACGGCGCGCTGGTGCTCGGGCTGGCTGCGGCGACCGCATGCCGCCGTTCGCTTACCACGCTTCCACTTCCAGCGCCGACCGTCGTGCCCAATCCGACTCCGTCGACCGCGACGCCAGCCCCTCCCTCGCCCCCGGCCACGCTCGCGCCGCCGACGACTACGCCGCCTGTCCCTTCCGCCACTGCACTTGACACAGGGAATCTGCCTCTCACCCTGTCGGCGACGCCGCTTCCGCCCGCGTCACCGCTTCCGACGCCCCAACCGCCCTCGCCCGCGGCAGCCGCCCCCACGGCAACCGTCGCGCCGCGGGCTGTGCCGACACGGTCGCCGCCGCCGGCCCAGACGCCCACCTCACCGGTGCGCGGCGAGGTCTTGCTGCGGATCGCGCCGGGTGCACTTCCGCGCTCGCTCGACCCGCTGATGAACGATGCGCCGTCGCCAGCGCTCGCGGCAATCCACGACCCGTGGCTGTTCTGGGCGCCGGATGGCGATCGGGTCTGGGGAGCGCGCGGGGCGCTGGTGGAGTCGTGGGCGTTCGGGCAGCGATCGCTGACGCTCTGGCTTCGGCGCGGGGTGACCTTCCACGATGGCACGGCCTGGGACGCCGAGGTTGCCCGCTGGAACTGGGGACGCTTGCTGACGACGACCCAGCCGCTCCTGGTCGACGCCCTCAGCGCGGTCGACCGGCAGCGCCCGGCGACCATCGTCGACGCGCGGACCTTGCGGATTTCGCTCACCCGCGACGATGGGTCCGTGCTCTGGGCCCTGGCCAGCCCGGCCGCGGCGCCGGTCAGCCGGGCCGCTTTCGAGAAGCTCGGCGGGCCCGGCTACGCCGCTCGCCCGGTTGGGGTGGGGCCATTTCGAGTCGACGAGGCGACCGCGGGCGAGCGCGTGCGGTTGAGCCGCTACCCCGGTTACTGGCGACGCGAAGTGAGCGCGACGAACGTGGCGGGGATCGAGTTCGGTGTCCCGGCGGTGCTGGCGGCCGCGGTGGACCGCGTGCGCACGGGCGAGATCGACGGTGCCGAGCTGGCGACGCCGGGGCCCGGGCCCTTGAGCGCGGCCAGCGACCCGGTAGCGCTGGCAAGTCCGGTGGCAGCGACGAGCTACCGGCTGGCGCTGAACGCGGTCGCGGGGCCGTTTCGGGCCAACCACCGCCTGCGGCAGGCGGCCACTCTCGCTCTCGACCCGGCGGCGCTACTTCAGGCGATGGGGGCGCTGGCCGACGATATCCAGCGGTCCGCGCTCCTGCCGGGCACGCTGGGCCATGACCCTTCGCTTTCGGCTCAGGGCTTCAACCCGGCCCAGGCCGCCGGCCTGGTGAAAGAGGCCGGCTACTCCGGGGGGGTGGACGTGCTGCTTCTCCTGCCGGCTCGCGCGCCGGAGACGAAGCTCGCCGAGGCGATCCGGTCGCAATGGGCGGCGGTTGGCATCCGGGCGATCCTCGACCCCCGTCCCGCGGTCGACGTCGCCTTCCTGGCCGCGAACCGGTCCGCCTATCACGCCGCGCTCGTTCGCGCCGCCTGCGACGTCGGCGACCCGGGGCCCCAACTCGCGCCGATCCTCGCTCGGACAGGCGACGCCGGTATCGTCGCCCCGGACCTCGATGAGACATTGGCCCAGGCCCGGCGCACGATTGACTCGGGCGAGCGGGCGGCGCTCTATCGACGGGCGCAGGAGATCGATCTGCTCCTCTCGCATCACATCTACCTGTTGGCGCGCCGCCCGCGCTGGCTGTGGCGACGGTCGGTCCAGGGCCTCACGCCGCACTACACGGGACTGTGGGGGTTCGCCGGGGTGAGCCTAGGCCCATAGGTCCTGGACC
>JACPQP010000034.1 GCA_016190465.1 Chloroflexota bacterium | reverse complement strand
GCTGGGGGTGTCCCCCAGCAAACTCTCCCCCGGGCGGGGTCGGGCACCCATGCCGAATCGGTGTCCCAGACGTACTTGAGGAGGAACACAAGATGCCCACGACGATTCGCTTCTTCGGCGCGGCAGCCTTTGAGATTGTGACGAGCGGCGGCTTTCGCGTGATCGTCGATCCGTTTATGGACGAGAATCCGGTCAGCCCCGTCCGGTCGGCGGATCTGGAGCGGGTCGACCTGGTCCTCGTCACGCACGGGGCGTACGACCACCTTGGCGATGCGGACAAGATCGCCCGGCGCGATGGTGCGCCGATCGTCTGCGGGCCAGAGGTGAAGGAGGCGCTCCTCTCGCGGGGGATGCTCGCCGAGCAGGTGCTGGCGCTGGCCTGGGGAATGGTCGTCGACTTCCGCGGGCTGCGCGTTCGTCCAGTCGAGAGCCGGCACACCTCGCGCGTGCGGCTGGCCGATGGCCGGTGGGCCACCGGCTTCCCGATGGGGTTCATCGTCTACGCCGACGAGCAGACCCGGATCTACCACATGGGCGATACTGCCCTCTTCGGCGACCTGCGCCTCATCGGCGAGCTCTACCGGCCCAACGTCACCCTCGTGCACGTCGCGCTGCCCGACGTCATCAAGGCCGGCGACGCGCGCGTGGTCACCGGCGAGCTGACGCCCTACGAGGCGGCCCTGGCGTGTCAGTGGCTCCAGACCGACTACGCCGTCACCTGCCACTACCTGGACGCGACGTGCGGCGAAGTCCAGGAGTTCAAGCGCCTGATCCAGGGGATGACAGCGGACGGCCGGCCGGCGATCCAGATGATTGCCTTGCAGCCGGGCGAGAGCTGGGGTCCGCCCTCACCCCTCCCCCCTCTCCCCGTGGGAGAGGGGCCGGGGGTGAGGGGTGAGGACTGACGCAGATGCAGATCCATCGAACGCTCCACACCGGTTTCACCGTCTCGAACCTCGAGCGATCGCTGGCCTTCTACCGTGGCATGCTGGGCATGGAGGTGGTTGCCCAGCAGGTCGGGTCGGCCGAGTATCTGTCAAAGGTCACCGGCTTTCCGGGCGTCCGGCTCAATATGGCCTTCGTCAAGGTGCCGGGGGAGGATGACCACGTTCTCGAGCTCCTCGAGTACGTCTCGCACCCCGGCGAGCCGACACCCCACGAGACGAATCGACCCGGCAACGGACACCTCTGTTTTGTCGTCGACGACCTCTCGGCCTGGTACCACGAACTGGTCGCCAGGGGCGTTCCGTTCGTCTCCGAGCCGACGCTGATCACCGCGGGTGTGAACCGCGGCGCGATGGCCGTCTACCTGCGAGACCCCGACGGTTTCACGATCGAGCTGTACCAACCGGCGTCGCGTCGGGAAACGGCCGGTCCAGAGGCCAGGACCTGAAGTCAACGGCGCGATGGAGTATGTCCAGGACAGAGCGAATCGGGTACAATCACAGTATGCGTAAGACAACCCTTGAGTTCGATGAAGAGCTGTTCGAGCGGGCGCGGGCTGCCCTGGGGACCCGGGGGCTCAAGGCGACGGTTCACCGCGCCTTCGAAGAGGTGCTGGCGCTGCATGCCCGGCGGGAGGCCATCCGACAGCTCCAGGAGATGGACGGCCTGGATTTGAACCGTCCTGAGGTCATGGCCGACGCCTGGCGGTGAAACCGGGCGTGCCGGCGGTGACTGCGGTGGCTGACGAGCTGTCCTGAGATCATGGCTGACGCATAGCGGTGAAACCGCGCTACCTTGCCGATAAGAGTGCCCTGGCCTGGCTGCGTTACCCGGAGGGAAGCGGCGTGCTGTCACCGCTGATTCTTGCCGGCGAGGTAGCGACGTGCAGCATCGTCGAGCTCGAAGTCCTCTACAGCGCGCGCAGCCACGAGGATCTCGTGGCGACCCGAGCGACTCGCTCCCGCGCCTTTCCTCTGATCCCGATCGTCCAGGCGGATTTCGACCGCGCGATCGCCGTCATGGAGGAGCTCGCCCGACGTGGCCATCACCGGGCGGTCGGCATACCGGATCTCCTGATCGCCGCCGTTGCCGAACGGGAGCAACTGAGACTCCTCCACTACGATGCAGACTACGACTTCGTCGCGGCCGTCACCGGGCAGCCGGTACAGTGGGTCGTGCCCCGCGGGTCCATCTCGACGTGAGGAACAACCGCCCGTCTGACTATGGGCCCCTCTTCCGCGGCCGTGAGGCCAGGCTTACAACGTTTTGCGGAAAGGTGACCCCCTCCCCACACGCGAGGAGGGAGCGGGCCTCGTCCCCCCGCGTGCGGGGGGGGACCACAGGGGGGGGGCGTCTGGCCGCCGGCTCAACAGCAATGCACTACTTAGGACGACGGCAGGGGCACGAACAGCCAGACGGACTGTTAGGGGGCTCTCCCGGTGTGGCAACGCGTGCGATGGTTTGGGGGCATTTTAATCCAAGACTTACCCTAAGTCTAAGGAGGCACACATGGATCTCATCGACCGAGTGGCGGTGGTCACGGGAGGGGGACGAGGCATCGGGGCCGCCATCGCCCAGGGACTGGCCCGGGCCGGGGCGCAGGTGGTGGTCGCGGACATCGACGCCGAGACTGCCGAGCGCACGGCCGCCAGTCTTCGTGAGTGGGGTGGCTCCGCTCTGTCCGGGCGCGCCGATGTCAGTCGGGTGGCCGATGCCCACAACCTGGTCGCTACCACCCTTGAACGCTTCGGACGCCTGGACATCCTGGTCAACAACGCCGGCATCTGCCCGCTGGCGACGATCGAGGAGGTGACCGAGGATCTCTTTGATCGAGTGATGGCGGTCAACCTCAAGGGCGTGTTCTTCGTCTCCCAGGCGGCGGTGAAGCCCTTCAAGGAGCAACGCTCCGGGAGGATCATCAACATCGCGTCCGTGGGCGGAAAGACGGGCGGCATCATGCCCGTGGCCCCCTATTCGGCGACCAAGGCCGGCGTCATCTCGCTGACCAAGTCCTTTGCCAGCTATCTGGCCCCCTACGGGGTCACGGTCAACGCGATCGCTCCGGGGCCGGCGACGACCGACATGACCCGCGACTGGCCGGCCGATCGCGTCCAGGCGATCACCCAGTCCATCCCCCTGAAGCGGCTGGCCCGGCCGGAGGACATCGCCGCCGTGGCCGTCTTCCTGGCCTCGGACAAGGCGAGCTACCTGACTGGCGAGATCGTGGACGTGAACGGGGGGCTGCTGATGGACTGATTGAGAGGATCTGCCAGGACGTCAGAGCCCGAGCTCGCGGCGCGCTTCCTCCTGGGTGACGACATCGCCGCGGTCGGCGGCGGCCTCGGCCTCGCGGATCCTCGCGCTCTGCTCGGGGGTGAGGGGCTCGTCGTCGAGGGGCGCGTTCATGGCGGTGCGCAGGACGGGATCCTCGGCCATATTGTAGAGATAGCGGAGGAAGCGCGTGGCCGCGGGGACCTCGGAGTCGGGGAGCTGGTCGATCAGGCCGCGCAGCTCCTCGCGCTCGCTGGCGATCGTCAGTGGTACAATCCTTGCGCGGCCCAGGGTGAGGCAACCAGGGCGGGGGAACGCGGGGACGCGAGGAGTTGTCGGGCGACATGATGGCGCGAGCGGGCGGCCGGGTCCATTTCGTCGGCGTGGGTGGCACGGGGATGAGCGGGCTGGCTCTGCTCACGCAGGCCGAAGGCTGCACCGTCTCGGGCTGTGATCTCCAGCTCTCGGCGGTGACGGACGACCTGGTCCAACGCGGCATACGCGTCTTCCCGGGCCATGACTTCGCCCACGCCGATGGCATCGACCTCCTGGTCGTCTCGTCGGCGGTGCTCGCCGACAACCCCGACGTCATCCGGGCGCGCGCGCGGGCGATCCCCGTGGTCAAGCGGGCCGAGCTGCTGGGCGAGCTCACCCGCCGCCGCCGCACGTTGGCCATCGCCGGCACCCACGGCAAGACGACGACGACCGCGATGCTGACGCTGATCCTGACCACGGCCGGGCTCGACCCCGGCGCGCTCGTCGGCGGAGTCGTTCCCGAGCTGGGGTCCGGCGCACGCGTCGGGCGCGGCCCCCACCTCGTCGTCGAGGCCGACGAGTTCGACGGCTCGTTCCTGCGCTTCTCTCCCTGGGTGGCGGTGATCACCAACGTCGAGGCGGACCACCTGGACTACTACCACGACCTCGCGGCGATCGAGGAGGCGTTCGGCCAGTTCGCTTCGCTGGTCCCGAGAGATGGGCGGCTCATCGTCTGCGGCGAGCAAGCCGGCTCCAGGCGGTGCGCGGCGAGGGCCCGCTCCCCCTCCTGGACCTACGGCTTCGGCGACGCGGTCGACTGGCAGGCGGCCGACGTGCAGCCGAACGCCCGGGGCGGCAACGACTTCACTGCCCTGTATCAAGGAGCGGAGTACGCGCGGCTCTCCCTGCGGATCCCTGGCCGCCACAACGTGCTGAACGCGCTGGCCGCGACCGCCGCCTCGCACGTCGCGGGGGCCGGACCAGAGGCGGCGTCCCGCACGCTGGCCACGTTCGACGGTGTGCGCCGGCGCTTCGAGCTGAAGGGGATGGTCGGCGGCGTGGCGGTGTACGACGACTACGCGCACCACCCGACCGAGATCGCCGTGGTGCTTCAGGCGGCTCGGGAGCGCCGGCCGCGCCGGCTGGTCGTGCTCTTTCAGCCCCACACCTACAACCGGACGCGGGCGCTCTTTGCCGACTTCGTGCGTGCCCTGTCGATGGCCGACCGCGTCGTCGTCGCCGACATCTATATGCCGGCCGGACGTGAGC
>JACPQP010000128.1 GCA_016190465.1 Chloroflexota bacterium | reverse complement strand
GACGCCCTCGACGAGGGCCTGCACCAGCTTGTTGCTCACCCCCCGATAGGAGTGGAACACGACCGCGACTTTGGTTGCCATGCTACCTCCTGATAGCTACTTGCTTCGATCACGGAGCCGGGAAGTCGATCGGGACCTCCAGCGTATCGAGAAACCGGTTGAACGAGGTAAACAGGTCGACGACGGAGAACAGCTCGACGATCTGGGCATCACCGTAGCCCAGATGCCGGAGCTGTTCGATCTCGGCCGCGGCGATCGCCCGCGGCTCCCGGGTGGACTTCACCGCGAGCCGGAGCACCGTCCTGGTATCGGCGGGAAGGTCCGCGGCCTCCAGGTTCTCGACGAGCAGGCGCACCCCTGCCCGCGACATGCCCATCATCTTCAGCACCGCCGTGTGGGCGTTCACGCAGTACTGGCAGCCATTCGCCTGGGAAACGACCACGGCGACCATCTCTTTGAGCTGGCGCGGCAGCTCGCCGCCCGGCATCACGGCCTTATACTTCTGCCAGTTCGCCTCCAGGATCGCCGGCCGGTGCGCGTAGGCCTTGAAGAGATTGGGCACCATGCCGAAGTTCTCCTGGATGTCGTCAAATACCTCTTTGGCCTTGCCGCTGGCCTCCTGCACCTGTACCAGACTCACACGTGACATCGTCTTCCCCTCCGAAGTCCATGCCAATTGCCTTTGGCTCGGCCCTCTGTTCGCTCCCCCACCCTGCCCCGCCTCCGGCAAGCTCGCCGGTGAAGGTATTCGGACCACGACAGCCCTTTCGCCCGTTTCGCGGCTTTCGTGGTCCGAACCTCCGCGCGTCTCTCTGCGTCGACGCGCCACGGCAACACCGGCCGTCCTCCGGCAACACCGTCGGCAGTCATGTTAGGGAGGGGAGGGGTATAATGATGTCACCTTGCCGACAAAACGGCCATCGGGAGAGGGAAAATGCGCACGGCGCTCGCACCAGGGCCAAGGGACGTTTCGCCAGGGCACCCGGGAAACGGGAACACCTCACCTATCTCCTTGCCCATTGTGGAGTATCTGCGAAGGGTTGACGTTTTCAGCGGCCTGAGTCGGGAGGAGATCAGGCCGCTCTTCGCCGGGGCGCAGCCGCGAGAATGTCCGCCGGGCACCCTGCTCTTCACGCCAGACGAGAGTGGCGAGCGCCTGTTCGTCCTGAAGGTCGGTCGTGTGGTCATCTACCGGCTGGCAGCCACTGGCAAGCGTCTGGTGATCCGGCGGATCACCCCGGTGACGATCTTCGGCGAGATGGGGCTGCTGGGGCAGAGCCTCCAGGGGTGCTTCGCCGAGGTGGCGATGCCCAGCCTGCTCTGCATCGCCAGCCGCGAGCAGATCCTCGAGGTGCTGCGGCAGCGTCCCGACGTGGCGCTGCGCATGTTGGAGGCCGTGGGCAGCCACCTCCGGGAGATGGAGGAGCGGCTCGAACAGGCGTTCTTCAGCCCGGTCCAGGCCCGGCTGGCCCACTTCCTCTTGACGAACCTCGATCCGGCGACCGGCCTGGTCGCGGGCTACACCCACGAAGACATCGGCGACACGATCGGCGCCTCGCGCCAGTCGGTGACCGAGACGCTGCGCCTGCTGCGCGACGAGGGACTGGTGGAAGTGCAGCGCAAGCAGATCCGCGTCACCGACCGCCGGCGGCTGGCCAACGCCGCGTCGGGTGTCGACGGGCTGGCCACTGACATCGCTCCCTTCGTCGCTCAACCACAACCACGATAGCGATGAGGCATTGAGCAGTCAGCCTCGCTCTCCGCGCCCCGTCCCCCCGTCGCGGGGGACGCGGGCTTACCACAAAGACACCAAGAACACAAAGGGGCTGGCGACAGGCTCATCTCTTCGTGTCCTTCGTGTCTTTGTGGTGAGCCCGTCCCCGCGTCGCCGTGACTCCTTCGCGGTGGACGTCAGGCTCGGCCGCTTCGGAGGGGGCGCGGCGCGGACACGCGGATGGCCGCCTCGCCACCCAGCGGGCACTTGTGCTCGCAGATGCCGCAACCGATGCATCGCTCTGGCACCACGCGCGGCAGGCGCACCCGGACCCGGTTGCCGAGGGCGTCCGTCCCGGTCTGGTCCTCCAGCAGGATCGCCTTCGCCGGCAGGGGACACATCTCCTCGCAGACGATGCAGTCGCGGGCCTCGTTCCAGGGGATGCAGCGGCTCCGGTCGATGGCGGCGACGCCGATCACTGCCTGGCGCTTCTCTTCCAGCGACAGCGGCGGGATCGCGCCGGTGGGGCACACCTGCCCGCAGGAGTTGCAGGAGTAGTCGCAGTAGCCCAGCCGTGAGACGAGCACCGGTGTCCACACTCCCGGCCAACCGGCCGTCGACAGGCTCGGCTGCAAGCCCGCGGTGGGGCACACCTTGACGCACTCGCCGCAGCGGATGCACTTGCCCGGCAGGTCGTTCTCCCGAGCGCCGGGGGGCAGGACGAGCCAGGGGTCCTCGCGGCGCGCCGCGGCCGTGCCGTTCAGCAGCGCCACGCCGAGAGTCGCCAGCCCGAGCGAGGCCAGCGCCTGCCGCCGCGAGGGGTCGTAGCGCGCCCACCTGGCCAGGCTGACCTGCCCGCGGAAGGCGATGGCATCCTTCGGACAGGTCTCCCAGCAGTCAAGGCAGAGCACGCACTCCCCGGGGTCGGCGGCGTAGCCGCGCTCTGGCTGCACCGCGCCCGTCGGGCAGACCCGGGCGCAGCGGCCGCAGGCGACGCAGCGCTGCCCATCCACCCGCTGGCGCAGCACGCTCACCTTCGAGACCAGGCCCAGGAGCGCGCCCAGCGGGCAGAGGGAGCGACACCAGAACCGCAAGCGCACGGCGTTCAGCGCGACGACCCCGGCGAAGACGAGCGCCAGCAGAACGTTCAGCTCGTAGAGGCGCGGCTCCGTCGGGAGCAGCGTCCCGCGCACCAGGCCGTCGAAGGCCAGGAGCGGGTCGCGCAGCGGCTCGAGGGCGTACAGGGTCCGCTCGGCCCCGGTGACCAGGACGTCGAGGGCCGGCAGCACAGCGACCGCGACGGTGCGAAAGAGCAGCGTGATGGGGTCGAGGACGAGCAGCGTCAGGTTGCCCCACAGGGCGGCGAAGAGTATTACTAGCAGAAGAACGTGCTTCACCTGGCGCCAGCCGGCGGGCAGGTCCTTTTCGCCCGTCCGGGTCCGCTGGAGTCGCGTCCAGTCCAGGACCGTGCCCATGGGGCAGAGCCAGCCGCACCAGGCCCGGCCCGCGGCCACTGCCAGGGCTAGCGTCGCCAGCCCCAGCGCCAGCGAGACGATCCACCGTCGCCCGGCGAGCATCGCCGCGAGGCCGGCCAGCGGGTCCAGGCGGAAGAAGAGGTCGTGAGGCAGGGCCGGCGTGACCCCCTGGCGAGTCTCCAGCGCCAGGTAGAGGAACAGCAGTAACGCCAGCGCCTGCGCGGCCTGCCGGGCGTGCCGCCAGAGCCGCGCCTTCATCGCCACCTCGCTTTCCGTGAGGGGCCGGACCTCTCCCCCCTGCCCCCCTCCCCGACGCGGGGAGGGGGATGGCAGCTCCCCTTTCCCGCGTCTTCCCCCCGCTCCGCGTCGGAGAGGGGGCCAGGGGGTGAGGTCCGGCCCCCTACACCCGGATCTCCTCCACCTTCACGCTCTTGAGGTCCAGGGTGCCCAGCCCCATCCTGGCACCCGCGGCAACGGCGGGCAGGTCGGCCCCAGTGATGCCGAAGAGGGTGGCGGCGTAGGCGTCGGCGGCGACGACGTCGTGGCTGGCGATAACCGTGTTCGCCCGCTTGACATCGTTCAGGCTGCCACCCGTGGGGCCGTTGTCCATCAGCATGCGCACGGCATCCACGACCGTGAGCGTGGGAACGCGCAGGCTCAGTAGGTCGCCGATGCGCTGGCCCAGGTTGCGGTGGAGCTGCTCGCGGTCCTGGATGAGCCCCATCAGATTCTTCATGCCGAGGGTCAGCCGGGCCAGGTTGTGGTGCTTGGCGATGGGCACGTCGATGAGCACGTCGGCCTCGAAGGCATCCTTGTACACCACCCAGCGGGTGATGTCGCGCCCGCGCGGAATGGTCACCTCCTGGTACTTCATCGCGGACATGGTCTCCATCTGGCCGCCGGCTGCCTTCACCGCGTCGGCGATCCCACTCCGGGCGTAGGCCTGCGCGGCCGTGCCCCCGAAGGGGGCGTCCATGACCCGCACCAGCCGGGCCCCCGCGCCCAGCGAGAGCTTCACCAGGGTGGCCACCACCTCCGGGTTTGTCGTGGCCGCGTACTCGTAGGTGTGGTAGGCAACGCAGATGTTGGGCTTGACGATGACGTCCTGCCCCGGCTTGACGAAGCGCTCGATGCCCCCCAGCGCCCGGAGGGCCCGCTCGACGAGGAGGGCCGGACTCTCGCCCCGGGCGACGGCCAGATAGGTGGCTCCGGGGCCGGGGGCCGGCGCGGCCCGAGCGCCCGGCGTGGCGGTCGGCATCGGCGCACCGGTCGCCGCAGTGGGGGCACCAGCGGACCGTCCGGCCGGCGTCGGCGCCGCCGCGGTGGGACCGGCGGCGGGGCGGCCGGCCGGCGACGCTATCTCGGTGGACCGAGCGATGGGCTGACCCACCGGTGTCGCCGTGGCCTCGGCAGGCCGGGAAGCAGACCGGTCGGCGGCCGCTTCGGTAGATCGAGCGGTAGGCTGGTCGGCAGCGACTTCGGCGGAGCGGGCAATGGGCGGCGCCGTGGCCTCGGCGGGCCGGGCGGCCGGTCCTGGCGCCCCCGCGGTGGGCTGGGCCGCAGAGCGCTCCGCCGTCGGCGGTGGCGCGCCGCCACAGGAGACGCTGGCGAGCAGCGCCCCCGCGCCGCCGGCCGCGCCCAGGCCCACGGCGGTCACCATGCGAATGAACGCGCGCCGGTGGGTGTTCGCCTTCATCGTTCCCCTCCCCCTCGCCATACCGGCGACCGATACTCCGGCCGTCGTCCCATGGCTCTCAGTATAGCGTGGGGCCGGCCCGGTGCAAGCGCGCCGATCAGGACTTGAAGTCACCGAAGCGCCGTCATACAATGAGTTGAGACCTCGGTCAGTGCCGAGCCGTCGCCAGCATCGACGAGCAGGACCGACGTATGAGCCCGAAGCTGCCGCGCATTACGTCCGCCGAGTTGCTGCGCGCTCTGCGTCGGGACGGTTGGTACGACCATCGGCAGGTGGGCAGCCACCTTCACCTGAAGCACCCGAGCAAGCTGGACCGGATTGTGGTGCCCACACACGCCGGCAAGATCCTCAAGCTCGGGACGTTGGAGGACATCCTCAGCGATGCCGGTCTGAGCGTCGACGACCTGCAGAGATTGCTTTAGGAGGAGCACATGTCACAGCAGTACCAGTACGCCGTCATCTTGCAGCCCGATCCTGAAGAAGGCGGCTACTCGGTGAGCGTTCCGGCGCTGCCGGGCTGCCATACGCAGGGTGACACGCTGGAAGAAGCCATCGCCAATGCCCGGGAAGCGATTCAGTGCTACATCGAGGGGCTGCTCGCCGATGGCGAGCCGATCCCCGAAGAAATCGCGCACCCCCAGGCCATTGTCATCAGCGTTCCCGTACCAACGGCCGCCGCCTAGCCTTGCACTCGTCGCGGGCGGTGGTGTGCCTCCCGCGCTCAGCTCATCTTCCGCAGGCTGTCTGCTCCTCTATGAGTCCTGCGAGTCTTGACCGTGGAGTTCGCGCACCCAAACACTTGGCAGAGGTGCCCTATCCGCAGTATGCTAGACCCACCGGTAGGGGCGAACCTGGTGTTCGCCCGGCTTTTCCAGCACGGTTCTCCCAAACGTAGGGGTGAACCTTGTGTTCGCCCCCCTCGAGGTGTACGCGATGTCCGGGCTTGGCGCTTCCGCCCCACCTACTCGTGAGCGTTTACGAAAACACGTCTATCGACCCGACGAGACGGCCGGCCCGCCCTCGCCGGAGCTGGCCGAGATCCTTAGCCGGCACCGGGGCGTGCGCGGCGCGCTCATCAGTATCCTCCAGGATATCCAGGCACACTACGGGTATCTCCCGGCCGACCAGCTCCGGATCGCGGCCCGCGAGACGGGCGTCCCCCTGAGCCGGATCTACGGCGTGGCGACGTTCTACCACCAGTTCCGGCTCGACCCGCCCGGCCAGCACTTGGTCCGGGTCTGCCGGGGCACCGCCTGCCACGTCGGTCACTCGCTCGAGTTGCTGCGCGCGCTGGGCTCACATCTCGGCATCGGCCAGGATCAGACGACCCCGGACGGGCAGGTCACCCTCCAGACGGTCGCCTGTATGGGTGCATGCAGTCTGGCGCCCGTCCTCGTCGTCGACGGCGAGACCCACGCCCGCATGACGCCAGACCGCGCCGTGGAGATCGTCCAGCGCCTCCAGAACGCCGCGGCCGACCGGGAAATCGATCGGGCGTTTGGCGTGACCTCCGCTGGTACCTCGTCTTCCCCCCTCTCCCGCGCTGCGGGAGAGGGGGCAGGGGGTGAGGCTCCGTGCCGATGAAGACGCTGATCCGGGTGGGAATGGCTACCTGCGGGCTCGCGGCCGGCGCTCGGGCGGTGTACGATGCGCTGACGGCCGAGATCGCGAGTCGGGAGTTCCCGGTCCAGTTGCTGCGCACGGGCTGTCTGGGCGCCTGCCACCGCGAGGTGCTCGTCGAGGTGGCCGACGAAGCCGGCTCGACGCTGTACGGCCCGATCACGCCCTCGCGGGTCGGATCGATCCTCGATCGCCATCTGTCGTCATCGCACCCACCGGTGCCGGTGGAATGGGTCGTGAGCCGGCGCGACGACCGGAGCGACTACCCGTTTCTCGCGGCCCAGACGAAGGTGACGAGCCGGAACTGCGGTGTCATCGATCCGCTCTCGCTCGACGACTACCTGGCGACCGGCGGCTACGCGGCGCTGCAAGCCGCGCTGCGCCTTCGGCCCCAGGAGATCGTCGAGCTGGTCAAGCAGTCGAACCTGCGCGGCCGAGGTGGCGCTGGGTTCCCGACCGGGCTCAAGTGGGAACTGACCCGGCGCGAGGCGCGCCAACCCCGGTATCTCATCTGCAACGCCGACGAGGGCGACCCGGGCGCCTTCATGGACCGGAGCCTGATCGAGGGCGACCCGCACGCGCTGCTGGAGGGCATGGTCATCGCCGGCTACGCGACCGGCGCCTCAACCGGGTACATTTACATCCGTGCCGAGTACCCACTCGCCGTGAAGCATCTGCGGATCGCGATTGAGCAGGCGCGGGCGGCAGGTTTCCTGGGCAAGTCCATCCTCGGCCGCGACTTCGGCTTCGATATCCTCATCCGTGAGGGCGCCGGCGCCTTCGTCTGCGGCGAGGAGACGGCGCTCATCCACTCCATCGAGGGCGGACGCGGCACACCCCGGATGCGGCCGCCCTATCCGGCGCAGTCCGGCCTGTGGGGTCAGCCGACGACGATCAACAACGTCGAGACCCTGGCGAGCATTCCGGCGATCACCCGCGAGGGGCCGGAAGCCTTCGCTCGCCTCGGCACCGCGCGGAGCGGCGGGACCAAGCT
>JACPQP010000127.1 GCA_016190465.1 Chloroflexota bacterium | reverse complement strand
CTGATGGAGCTCGCCGCGGGGAGGCGGATGGCGGCCCCCCCTTCCCGCGCCGGGACGGGGGCTGGGGGGTTAGGTCACCCCGGGGCGGAGGATGGCGGCTCCCCCTCTCCGCGCGCGCCCCCATCAGGAACGGCGGGAAGGGGGGAGAGGTCCGCGACCTCGCCCCCAGGCGACCATAAGTTAGCGCCTATGGAGGCAGGGGGTGAGGGCCGCCCAGCGACCGCCGTCCCCTCCAGAAGGCCGCGCCGCCGTCGACGATCAGCGTCACGCCGTTGACGTGGCTGGCTTCGTCCGAGGCTAGGAACACCGCTGGCCCGGCGAGGTCATCCGGCTCGCCAATGTGCCCCAGAAGCGATGAGGCGTCGGCGTGGGCCTTGACGGCGGGATCAAGCAGCGACGGGACCATCTGCGTCGCCGTGCCGCCCGGCGCGATGCAGTTTACCCGGATGCCGAGCGGTCCCCACTCGCCGGCCAGATCCCGGGTGAGGATGATGACGCCTGCCTTGGTCGTGTAGTAAGCGACCGACGTTCCGGCGGCCAGGATCGCCGAGGTGGAGCTGATGTTGATGATCGCCCCCCGGCGCTGGCGCACCATCACCCGAGCCGCGGCCTGCGAGCAGAAGAAGAGGCCGCGCAGGTTCACCGCGTGGTGGCGATCCCACAGCTCCTCGGTCATCTCCAGCGCGCTCCGGGGAGTCAGGATGGCCGCGTTGTTCACCAGCACGTCCAGGTGCCCGAAGGTCTCGGCCACCCGCTCGATCACCGCGCGGGTGCCCGCGGTATCGGCCACGTCGAGCACCTCGGCGTGCGCCTGATGCCCCTCGGCAACCAGCTCGGCCGCGCGTTGCTCGGCGATGGCACTCGTGCGGGCGGTCACCACGACAGTCGCGCCGGCCCGCGCCATACCGCGGGCGATCGCCCAGCCGATGCCGCGCCCGGCGCCGGTCACCAGTGCCACCATACCGGCCAGTCGCCTATCCATAGGATCGTTCCCCCGTGTTGTTCTGTAGGTATCAGAAAGTTTTTGTTGGTTTTGGGGACACCCCAAACCCCGCCAGGACGGGCTGCGGCCCTTCCTGGACCTTCCCGGAGCCGTTAAGGGACTTTCCGCAACCCACTTCATAGGCACACGTTCCCAACGATTCAGCATCGGGAACGCACTCCACCCCCAAGGAGTTTGGGGGCTGGTGGCATTCGCAAAAGCGCCGCGATGCTTCTCAATCAGCGGCTCGGCGGCACCCCCAAGGGGTTTGGGGTCTGATGGCGGGCGCTTTGCGCCCGCCATCAGACCCCCGTTTCCCAACTTGTCGGTGGGGCTGGCGCGGCGCACTCCGGGTGTTGGCAAAGGCAATCAGAACTTCAATCCTTCGGACATGCCGCGGACGAACCACTTCTGCAAGGTGACGAAGACGAGCAGCGTCGGCAAGGCGGCGAGCAGGTAGCCAGCCGCCTGTGTACCGTATGGCAGCACCTCGACGTCCACCTGCCACGATGTCGTCCACAGGTTGAGGTTGGCGATGCCGAGGGCCAGGGTGAACTTCTCCTGATCGTCGATCATGGTGAGGGTGACCAGGAACTCGCCCCAGACGTGGATGAAAGAGAAGATCGCCACCAGGATCATCCCCGAAGTCGCCATCGGGGCCATCACTCGCCAGAAGGTCTGCCAGCGGTTACAGCCGTCGATCTGGGCGGCGTCCTCGAACTCGCTGGGCAGGTTGAAGAAGGTCTGGCGCATGATAAAGATCGGCACCCCGACGTTGCCCACGAAAACCAGCGCCAGGCCCGGCAGGCTGTTGCGCAACCCGAAGAACTGCATCACCTCGTAGAGGGCCATGAGCCCGCCGGCCCGGGGGATGAAGACCTGGAGGACCAGGGAGTAGTAGATCAGGTCGCGCCCCTTGAACCGGAGCCGCCCGAACGCGTAGCCGGCTAGCGAGGACAGGAGCACGGTCAGCGTGACCGCAATGCCGGTCACCACCACGCTGTTGGCGAAGTAGGTGGGGAAGTGCTTGACCCGGGTCCAGACGTAGACGTAGTTGTCGAGGGTCGGCCGATGCGGGAAGAGGCTGGGCAGCGTCTGGAAGAGCTCCATCCGGCCTTTGAACGACGCCGAGATGGTCCAGATGATCGGGAGCAGGAAGATCAGCAGCGCGGTGAAGAGGATCAGGTGGAGGATGATTCGGCCGCGCCGGATGCTGATCCACTCGGCCAGCCGGCTGAGGGTAGACCGCTGCATACCGGTCAGCCGTCCGCCAATGACGACGCTTCGCTGGCTGATTCCGTCTCTCATTGGTGCCGCTCCGTCCGCAGCAGGCGGAACATGCTGGCCGCGATGATCATCGCGGTCAGGCCGAGCGCCAGGTT
>JACPQP010000126.1 GCA_016190465.1 Chloroflexota bacterium | reverse complement strand
TTCGTAAAGGTAGCCGCGACTTCAGTCGCCAGGCCCGCCGTCGGCGTGGCGCGTGCGCCAGGTTATTTCGATAATCTTCATTAGTCGCCGAGCACCCCCGCCGATACCTACCCCTGTGAGCTACCCCTCTCCCCGTGGGAGAGGGGTAGGGGTGAGGGCGTACTCCGCTCTGGCCGCGCCGCGTCGGCCGGGATGAGTTGAAGCTGCTTGAGGTAGTCGCCGCCCAGGATGCCGACCACGCTCCCAGGCGACGGCATGCCCGGCACGCTCTCCAGCCAGAGCTGAAGCGAAATGCGCTGGAACCGCTGGACGACGAATGGTCCGCTCCGGACTGGCCGTGATGCGGGTAGACCGTACAGCTCGATGGCCCGGTCCTCCGACCAGTCTCGGATGGCCGAGGGGTTCGGGTTGGCCAGAAACCGCTGGCGGATCGCCGGCTCGGTCAGCCAGCCCAGTCGGATAGCGCGCGCCCGGGGCCAGTTACCGCTGGAGCCGTCATCGCGGATGGGCTCGGGGATCCCCAGGCCGGCCAGGTGGCCATCGTGTCCGGCTTCGGTGAGCTGCTCGAAGGTGTTGGCGAGGTAGGCCACGCCCGCCTCCGGGCGCCACTGGAGCACCCCCCGCTGGAACGCCTGGTAGACAAAGCCGCCGGGTCCGACGTAGCGTTGGCTGATCGGGTAGCCGAGGGTCGGGACGCCGCCGAGCCGGACGAACTCGCTCCAAAAGCGGACCACGCCTTCCCCTCCTGCCGCCGCTCCTGAAGGGGCGGCCCCCTGTGGCCGCCCGTGACCTGGTTCCACGTCCCGCGGGGACTCCCTTCGGTCGCTGCGGGAGAGGGAGAGATGGGGCTCGTCGACGACGCGATAGCCAGCGCCGCCGCCACCGCCCGTCTGGGTGAAGAACCGGCCGCCTGGGATGGCGAAGTCGGCGGGGCCACGGTAGGCGAGGAGGTCCCAGATCGCCGGGTCTTCGTGACCGAGGCGCCAGAGGGCGGTTCCCCCTAAGCCGAGCTGCCGCGCCACCCCTTGCTTCGCGGCGACGCTGCGCCGGTCTTCGAACCACACCTCGTGCTGCTCGGCGCCGATCCGGTAGCGTAGCCAGGCCGACTGATCCACCTCGCTGTAGCCATACGTCCCCTGGTGCAGCCGACCCAGCCCCTGCGTCTCGAGGTACCGTCGCGATTGCACGCTGGTCGGCGCAGTCACTCGCCAGTCGTAGCCCCACAATCCGATGCCCAGGAGCACCTTCGCGGGAGGTATCTGGCTGGCGGCGTAGCGGGCTGCCGATTCCACGCGGGGCAGGGGTGAGATCGAGCCGGGCACCGTGCTCGACGGCGTCCGATACGCGTAGGTCATGATGACGACGTAGTCGGAGATGCGTCCGAGGGCGGCGTAATCATAGGCGCCAGCCCACCCGGTCGTCTGCTCACGGTCGCGCGCCGGTAGGGCGATCGTCACCAGCTTGCCCCGGGGGCGCAGGCGCTCGGCAAGCTCGCCCACCAGCGCCGTCAGCCCCGGCCGGTCGGCATGGTTGATCGCCTCGAGGTCCAGATGAAGGCCATCGTACCCGTGCCGCTGGACCAGCCCCACGAGGTTGCCCACGGCGCTCCGTCGCCGGTCGGGGTCGTTCAGCACCGGGCTGAAGGCGTCGTACTGGTCCCGATTCCGCACCAGTGGGACCAGGCGTGCCCCACCGGACCGCGCCAGTCGGCTCACCTCGGCGTCGTCGTCGCCGACGACTGTCCCGTCGCCGCGCATCGCAAAGAACCCCGGCGCCACGATGTCGAGACGCGCCGCGTTCTGCCGGAGTGACTCGCGCGAGGCCGGGTCGTAGCTGACCCAGTATCCCCAGCGCAGCAGCGTGCGCTCGGCCGCGACCGAGTCGCGGGCGTCACCCCACACGAAGAGGGAGACGATCACCAGGAACAGGACTCGCGCCAGGCGGTCGTAGCCCATCTGCCTCACCACCCCACCGCACCAATACCCACTGCGTCTGGCGGCGCCGCTTAAGTAGGTATCAGAAAGTTTTTGATGGTTTTGGGGACACCCCAAACCCCGCCAGGACGGGCTCCGCCCTTCCTGGACCTTCCCGGGACGCAGGTGAACTTTCCGAGACCTACTTACTACGTCGCCAGAAGGAATCAGCAGTCCGCCGCCCTCACCCCTCGCCCCTCTCCCCCGGGGAGAGGGGCGAGGGGGTGAGGGCGGCGTCCATCCGCGGTTACT
>JACPQP010000111.1 GCA_016190465.1 Chloroflexota bacterium | reverse complement strand
CCTCGGCGCCCGAGCGTGCTGCCGAGAGGCCGGCCGGCACCGCCGCCGCCTCGCTCGGGCAGGGGGCGCCGGCGGCGGTGGCGACCGGCAACGGACAGGCGGCGGTCGCCACCGCGCCCGCAGCGCCCACCGGGCGCATCTTTGCGTCGCCACGAGCGCGGATGATCGCGACCCAGAAGGGGATCGATCTCGGCCAGGTGACGGGGACCGGACCGGGCGGCCGCATCATGGAAAAAGACGTGGAGCGCGCCGCCGCCGAGCTGGCCGCCCGGCCTGCACCAACGGCCCCTCCGGCTGTCACGGCTCCTCCGGCTGCCGCGGCGCCGGCGGGCGCGCCGGCCGCGGCTCCGGTGGCTGGCGAGGGACGCGACGTTCCGGTCACCGGTATGCGCCGGGTGATCGCCGACCGGATGAGCAAGAGCCGGCAGACCGTGGCCGACGTCGTCCTGACGACGGAAGTCGACATGGGGGAGGCGGCGAAGCTGCGGACGCAGGCGAACGGCGAGTGGGAGAAGGCCCACGGCCTGAAGATGACCTACACCGACATCATTGTCAAGGCCGTCGCGAAGGCGCTGACCGAGCATCGACGGCTGAACTCGAGCTGGCTTGATGGCCGGATCCGCGAGCACGGCCAGATCAACATCGGTATCGCCGTGGCGCTCGACGACGGGCTGATCGTCCCGGTGATCCGCGATGCCGACCGGAAGCCCCTGCTGGAGATCGCGCGAAGCCTGCGCGACCTGGGAGAGCGGGCGCGAAAGGGCGGGCTCGGCCGCGAAGAGGTGACCGGCGGGACCTTCACCATCACGAACATGGGGATGATCGGCGTCGACATCTTCACGCCGATCGTGAACCCCCCGGAGTGCGCGATCCTTGGCGTCGGCCGCATCGCCGACCGGCCAGTCGTCCGCGACGGGGTGGTCGTCGTCCGTCTGACGATGTGGCTGAGCCTGAGCTTCGACCACCGCGTCGTCGACGGTGCGCCGGCCGGGGTGTTCCTGGGCCGGGTGAAGCAACTGCTCGAGAGCCCATACCTGCTATTCGTCTAGAACGGCATTGCACCACGAAGACACGAAGGACACAAAAATGTCGATCGAATGTGACATCGTCGTCGTTGGCGGAGGTCCGGGCGGCTACGTCGCCGCTATTCGGGGCGCCCAACTCGGCGCCCGCGTCGTCCTGATCGAGAGAGAGAACCTGGGTGGGACCTGCCTCAACTGGGGCTGCATCCCGAGCAAGGCGCTGATCGAGTCGGCGGAGCGCTACCAGGCGCTCCAGCACGCCGGCGATTTCGGGCTCTCGACCGGCCAGGTCGGCTTCGATTTCGCCGCGGTCCACGCGCGAAAGACCAGGATCGTCAAGCAGCTTCGGACCGGCGTCGAGGGGCTGGTGCGCGGGAATGGTATCACACTGCTGAAGGGGACCGGCAGCTTCCTGGACCGCACCCGTCTCAGCGTGCGGATGGCCGATGGCGCGGGTGAAGACGTCCGGGCGCGGAAGGTCATCATCGCCAGCGGCTCGATCGAGGCCCGCCCGCCGATCGAGGGCATCGACAGCCCCGGCGTCATGACCAGCCGGGAGGCGCTCCAGCTCGAGCAGGTCCCCCGGAGCATCATCATCGTCGGCGGCGGGCCGGTCGGCGTGGAGTTCGCGACCGTCTACAACGCCTTTGGCAGCCAGGTGACGGTCGTCGAGATGATGCCCACTCTGTTGCCGCTGTCTGACGCGGACCTCGGGAAAGCACTGGCTCAAGCCTTCACCAAACGTGGAATGAACGTCCGGGTCGACACGCGGGTGAACCGCATCGCCCCGCACGAGCAGGGGTACGCGGTGTCGATCGAGTCGAGCGCTGGCGCTGAGACGTTGACGGCGGAGAAGGTGCTGAACGCCGTCGGGCGCGTCCCCTACACCGAAGGGCTCGGGCTGGAGCGGATCGGCGTCGCGTTGAGTCGGCGGGCGATCAAAGTTGACGCGGCCATGCGTACGAACCTGCCGGACGTGTACGCTATCGGCGACGTCGTCGGCGGCCCGTACCGGCTCGCGCACGTCGGTGCCACCGAAGGCGAGGTTGCGGTCGAGCACGCGCTGGGGCAGCCCAGCGAGATGGACTATCGCGCCGTGCCCGAGCCGATTTTCTGCTCGCCGCAGGTCGCCGGCGTGGGGATGACCGAGCAGCGGGCCGCCGAGGCCGGCCACCCCGTGAAAGTCGGGCGGTTTCCGTGGGCCGCCAACTCCAAGGCGCTGTCGAGCGGGGAGACCGAGGGGTTTGTCAAGGTCGTCTGCGAGGCGCAGTACGGCCAGATCCTCGGCGTCCACATCATCGGGCCACACGCGACCGATCTGATCGCCGAGGCCGCGCTGGCCATCAACCTCGAGTCGACGGTCGAGGACCTGGCCAAGACGATCCACGCCCACCCGACGCTGCCGGAAGCCGTGCGGGAGAGCGCGCTGGCGGCCGGCGAACGAGCCGTCCACGTCCTGATGCGCAAGCGCCGGTAGTTATGGTACACTTGCGCCCGTGGAAATCGAGAACGCCATTCAGGGCAGCGGGCACAAGCCCTCGGCTCCGGATCGAGTCGGTCGTCCTCGCCCGATGCTCCGGATGCGGGGCGAACGCCGGGTTCGCCCCTACGGCGCGCTCGCGCTTGGCCTGGTTGCTCTCGTAGCGCTGTCGCTGCTCGTCCCGGTCGAGGTTCAGCGCGACGTCCAGCCGTTCTTCACCAACCCCGCCGTCCCCGAGATCTACGGGGAGACGACGGTAGGGCAATCCTTCGTCGCCGCCTATCCCGGCCTGGAACGGATCGAGATGCTCGTCGGCACCCATGCCCGAAGGAACGACGCACCGCTGGTCTTTCGTCTTCGAGAGGATGGTCCGGGCGGCCGCGAACTCGCGTCGGTGGAGGTCAATCCCGCGACGCTGCCCGATAACCAGTACACCGCCTTCCCCTTCCTGGCGCGGAGCGATTCGGCCGGACGCCCGTTTTACTTCAGCCTGGAGGCGCCGGACGGGCGGCCGGGCAACGCGATCACTGTCTGGGCGCACCGGGCCAATATCCTGCCCCAGGGGACGCTCTACGTCGGCGAGCAGCCCACCGGGGGCGACCTGGCATTTCATGTTGGCTACCGCGCCACGCCGGCCCAACTGGCGCGGGCCGAGCTCGATCTCTTCGCGGCGCGCAAGCCCGGCGTGTTCGGCCTGCCGGGCCTCTACGCGGCGCTGATCGTCGCCTACCTCGTGGTGCTGGTCGCGCTCGTCCGGGCCCTCTGGCGGGTGACCGACGGAGATGTGCCGTGAACCCCCGATCACGTCCCCTCTCACGTCCCCTCGTGTCGGTCGTCGTGGTGAACTGGAACGGCCGGCCTCACCTGGAGCGCTGTTTGCCCGCGCTGCTGGCGCAGACCTACCGGCCGGTCGAGGTGATCGTCGTCGACAACGGCTCCTCCGACGGAAGCGCCTCCTCCGTCCGACGGGCGTTTCCTGGGGTCCAGGTGCGGGAGATGGCCGAGAATCTCGGGTTCGCCGCGGGGAGCAACGAGGGCATCCGATGCAGTCGGGGCACCTACGTCGCCACGCTGAACAACGACACGATACCCGAGCCCGGCTGGCTGGCTGCGCTGGTCGAGGCCGCGGAGAGCGACCCGCGCGTCGGCCTGGTCGCGTCGAAGATGCTGTTCTTCGACCGTCCCACCATCGTCAACTCCGCCGGCATCTGCATCGACCGAGCGGGCATCGCCTGGGACCGACGGGGAGGGCAGCCGGATGATCCCCATGAGCCCCCGGCCAGCGTCTTCGGTCCCTGTGCCGGCGCGGCCCTGTACCGGCGAGCGATGCTCGACGACGTCGGGCTGTTCGACGAGGAGTTCTTCTGCTACCTGGAGGACGTCGACCTGGCCTGGCGGGCGCGGCTGGCCGGCTGGGAGTGCCGGTATGCGCCCGGCGCCCGGGTGCTGCACCACCACTCCGCGACCTCCGGCGAGGGGTCGGCCTTCAAGCGGTTCCACCTCGGGCGGAACAAGGTCTGGCTTCTGGCCAAAAACATGGACGCGGTCGACCTGGTCCGCTACCTGCCGATCATCCTCGGCTACGACCTGATCGGCCTGGGCACGACGCTGCTCTCGCCTCGCGCCAGCGTGACGAACGTCGCCCCGCGGATCGCGGCGCTGGTGGGACGGCTGGCTGGCATCATTCGGATCGGCGTGGCGCTACGTGCCCGGCGGCAGGTGAAGCGGCGTCTCACGCGCCAGACGATGGCCCCTCACTTCGAGCCGCTCGTCTTCCCGTGGCAGATCACCCCCCGCTACGCTCACCTGACCCCCCGGGCATCCCGGCGAGCCGCGGCGAAGGGCACGCCGTGACGTTGCGGCTCGTTGCGTCGACAAGATTGCCCGGCCTGGCGCTGGGTCTCGGCTTGAGCGCGGTCTGTCTCTGGTGGCTGACGCGGACGGTCGACGTCGCGGGGGTAGCCGGGGCAATCGCCGCCGCCGATCTGGCGCTGCTCGTCCTCGCCACGTTCGTTGGGCTGCTCGTCCTCGGGCTGAAGGCGTTACGGGCGCATGCCCTTTATCCTCCCGAGGATGCGCCGGGGCGACTGGGTATGCTCCGGGCGATCCTGTTCGGGCAGATGCTGAACGTCGTGGCGCCCCTGCGCGTCGGCGAGGTCGGCAGGCTCTCCCTCCTTCGTCAGGCGGACGGCGTGCCGCTGGTCGCCTCACTGGCAAACGTCGCGGTAGAGAAGGCCATCGACACGGCCGCCCTCGCCGGACTGACGCTACTGGCGGCGGGCGTCGTCGGCCTGCCGTACGTGCTCTCGATCCATGGGGCGCGCCTCACCGCCTTCGTCACTGTGGCCGGCGCTGTGGTGGCGCTTGTCCTGGTTGGACGCCGCCTTCGGGTGCTCTGGCCTCCGCGAACATCTCCTTCCGCGGGTTCCGTGGCGGATCAACCGTGGCTCGGCGGTCGCGTAGCGCATCCCCTCGCCCGGGGAGGCCCTCACCCCGACCCTCTCCCCGAGGACTCACCGGGGGAGGTATCGGCGGGGGTGGGGTGCTCGGCGACTAAAGTCGCGAGCTACCTTGACGAAGCCCGCCTTCGCGGGCTAACCCAGTCGGCGCAGGCCGACTTCGTAACGGTAGCCCGCGACTTCAGTCGCAGGGCACCCCTCACGCCGGCCCCGCTCTCGGCACGCCTGGCGGAGGCACGGCGCCAGGCCCAGCGCTCGCTTTCCCATCTGGCCCGGCGCGATGGGTGGTGGCGCATCGCCTGCTGGACCATCGGCGCCTGGGTCGGGAGCTACGTCGTGAACCTGCTGGTCTTGCTGGCCTTCCACGTACCGGTCCCGATCGCTGCGCCGGCGCTGGTCATCCTGGTCGCAGTATACGCGGGCGGCATCGTCCCCGCGACGGTCGGCCGGCTGGGCGTGTTCCACGCCCTGGTGGTCGCGGCGCTCGTCCCGTTTGGCGTGCCGTACGCCGATGCGCTGGCGGTGGCGGTGGGGCTGCACCTGGTGGCGTTAGTGGGGCCGGCGGTGATCGGGTTGCTGGGGTGGCTCACGTGGCTGATTGGCGCTCGCCCGGCGCTCGCCGTGGGTGAGCCAGTGAGGCCGCCGCAGGTGAGTCTCGACCGGACCTAACCCCCTACCCCCTTCCCGACGCAGGAAGGGGGAGATACTCCCTGGGGGGTGGCCACCTTTGCGTCGGACACGGCTTCCGGGGCGCCGGACCTTACCCCCTGCCCGCCGTTCCTGAGTGGATCCGACACGGAGAGGGGGGAGCCGCCACCCCCCTCCCCAGGTCGGGGAGAGGGGCAGGGGGGAGAGGTCAGACGCCTGCTCTACTTACGGACGATGCGCAAGAAGGAGGACCCATGCACGCAGTCGATCTGTTTGGCCACTGGGGAGAGGTGCGGAGCGGTCTGCTTCGCGCGCTGGACAAGCTCGACGATGACCAGCTTCGCTTTGTCCCGCGCGAGGGGCTCTGGTCACTCGGCAAGGTCGCCGGTCACATCGCGGATGCGGAGGAGGGCTGGTTCCGCTTTGTCGTCACCCGCGATCTTGACGGATGGCCCACCTCGCCACCGGATGACTATCCGACGGTCGAGTCGGTGAAGGCGCTGCTGACCGCGGTCCACGATCGCACGCTGTCGTACCTGGCGACCGTGGACGTTGCGGAGCTGGATCGGCTCATCGCGACCCCCCGGGGCCGGCAGATCCCACTCCGCTGGATCGTCTGGCACGTCCTCGAGCACGAGATCCACCATCGCGGTGAGATCTTCCTGATGCTGGGGCTGATGGGGATCGAGGGGCCGAGGATCTAGGGGATTGGAGATTCCTGGAGTGCTGGATGACAGGCCAACGGTCTCGGCGGTCGTGCCGGCCCACAATGCCGGGGCGTTGATCGGGCGGTGCGTGGAGGCGTTCGCGACGCAGACGTACCCGCGGGAACGGTTCGAGGTCGTCGTGGTCGACGACGGCTCGGCCGACGGCACCGCCGAAGCGGCGCGGCGCGACGGCGTGCGGGTGATCAGCCAGCCGCATCGGGGCTCGGCCGCCGCCCGCAACCGGGGCGCTCGCGCGGCGCGCGGGGAGTACCTGTTGTTCACCGACGCCGATTGCGCTCCGGCTCCCAACTGGATCGCCGAGATGGTCGGATCGTTGAGCGGTGACCAGGTGGTGGGGGTGAAGGGGATCTACCGGACGACGCAGACCGAGCTGCTCGCCCGCTTCGTGCAAATCGAGTACGAGGGGAAGTACGCCCGCCTTGTCGGGAAGCCGCGCATCGACTTCGTCGATACCTACTGCGCCGGCTACCGGCGCGACGTCTTCCTGGCGAACGATGGCTTCCGCGAAGACCTGCCGGCCGCCGAAGACGTGGAGCTCTCGTACCGTCTGGCCGCGGCTGGCCACCGGCTGGTGTTCAACGACCGGGCGATCGTCTACCACCTGCACGGGACGGACCTCTGGCGCTACCTTCAGCGCAAGTTCCGGTACGGTCGGTGGCGGCTCGACGTCTACCGCTCGCACCCCGACAAGGCGCTGGGCGACTCCCACACGCCGCCGGTGCTCTGGGCGCAGATCCCGCTCGCCGGCGCCACTCTCGGGCTCGCGGTCATCGGGAGCTTCCTGCCCGCGGCGCGGCCCCTGGCGGCGGCGTCGCTCGTCGGCTTCCTGAGCACGACCGCGCCGTTCACCTGGCAAGCGTTGCGGCGCGACCGACCGGTCGGACTGGTCGCTCCGGCCCTGCTGTTCGCGCGGGCGTTCGCGCTCGGGGCCGGCCTCGGGGTCGGCGTCCTGGAGTGGTGGTCGGGAAGGCGTCGCGCTCGGTCTGCACGGTGATCTCCTGTAGAAGCGTCTCGACGACTTGTCGCCCCCCGTCCCGGTCGTCGCGGGCCTCGTTGTCGGCCAACCGCTCGCGCAGCCGTTCGAGGAGCTACGCGGCCTCGCGGACGCGCGCCTCCCAGGCCTTCGTCAGTTCCACCTGTGCAACGAGCGAGTCAATGAGCGCCCGGAGGTTGGCCATTTGACGGCCCGCTGCATCGGGTTGGCCCCCGGCCTCGCTGAGTTCAGGGGCGGACACTTTGGGCGGTGCGGGCCCTTATCCCTCAACCCCTTCCCGCAATCCTGGGGGAAGGGGAGTGGCGCGACTCCACTCCTCTCCCAGGATTGGGAGAGGGGGATGGGGGTGAGGGCCGCCACGCCGGAAACTGTCCGCCCCTGAACCTCGCTGAGGGAGATCTGGCCATGGCGGATG
>JACPQP010000118.1 GCA_016190465.1 Chloroflexota bacterium | reverse complement strand
GGGTTGGGGTGAGGGCCGCTCCCCTCTCCCGTGGGGAGAGGGGTTGGGGTGAGGGCCGCTCCCCTCTCCCGCGGGGAGAGGGGTTGGGGTGAGGGCCGCTCCCCTCTCCCGTGGGGAGAGGGGTTGGGGTGAGGGCGTACCCCCGCACGGCCTCCACCACCGTCCGCTGATCCTCTTCCGTTAGCTCCGGGTACATCGGCAGCGACAGCACCTCCCGGGCCGCCCGCTCCGTCTCGGGCAGGTGGTCGCCGCCGCGAAGCCGCCCCCGGTAGGCCGGCTGGAGATGCACCGGCACCGGATAGTGGGCCAGAGCGCCGATCCCCTGCGCCCGCAGCGCTGCCTGAAGGTCGTCGCGTCCGGGGGCGCGGACGACGTACAGATGGTAGACGTGCGTCGACGCGGGCCGGCGGGTTGGCGTGACCAGCCCGGTGCCGGTCAGGCCATCGTCGTATCGGGCGGCAAGCTGGCCACGCGCCGCATTGTCCGCGTCCAGATGGCGCAGCTTCACGCGCAGGATCGCGGCCTGAATCTCGTCCAGCCGCGAGTTCCACCCGGCCAGGTGACTCACGTAGCGCTCCGCCCAGCCGTACTCGCGCAGCCGGCGGGCGCGCTCGGCCAGGGCCGGGTCGTTGCCCACGACCATCCCGCCGTCGCCCAGCGCGCCCAGGTTCTTCGTCGGGTAGAAGCTGAAACAGCCCAGGTCGCCCCAGGAGCCGACTCGCCGGCCACGGTACTGAGCGCCGTGCGCCTGCGCGCAGTCCTCGATCACCCGGAGGCCGTAGCGGCGGGCGATCGCCAGGATCGGCGTCAGGTCGGCCGGTTGCCCGTAGAGGTGAACCGGGACGATGGCCCGGGTGCGCGGGCTGATGGCGGCCTCCAGCTTGCCCGGGTCCAGCGTGAAGTGGTCCGGCTCGACGTCCACCAGGACGGGCGCCACGCCGGCCAGCTCGATCGCCGCGACGGTCGCCACGGCGGTGTGCGCCACGGTGATGACCTCATCGCCTGCGCCGACGCCGCAGGCGGCCAGCGCGACGTGGAGGGCCTCGGTGCCGCTGCCCACGCCGATCCCAAACCGCGCCTCGACGTAGGCGGCGAACTCCGCCTCGAACGCGCGCACTTCATCGCCGAGGACGTACCAGCCTTTATCGAGTACGCGGGCGATGGCCGCGTCGATCTCCGGTTTGTGCGTCAGATACTGGGCTCGCGGGTTCGCCACCTGTATCATGGGTTCTCCCTTTCGCCCGTTCCAACGCGCCGATCGACGCCGTGGCTGCCGCGCCCACCTGGCCAGGCTTTCACGGGCGAGTGGACTTCGATCACGCCGGTAGCCGGTAGAATTGCCGACCGTTCTCGGCCCAGAGCTTTTTCCTGGCCCGGGGCGAGAGGTCTGCCGTGAGCGCATCCAGCGTCTCGACCCACCGCCGGTAGGTTGACGCCTGGAAGGCCACCGGCCAGTCGCCGCCGAACGCCACCCGGTCCTCGCCGAACACCTCGAGGACGTGCTCCACGTACGGCCGGAGGTCGTCCGGCGTCCAGCGCTGGTGGTCGGCCTCGGTCACCAGGCCGCTCATCTTGCAGATGACGTTCGGGAACGAGGCCAGATCCCGGAGTCCGGTGCGCCACGGTTCCAGCACGCGGTCCTTGATGTTCGGCTTGCCGATGTGGTCGAGGATGAAGCGGGTGTTCGGGCACTGGCCGACCAGCTTGATCGTGTTGGCCACGTGGCGGTGGTCGATGCAAATGTCGAACGAGAGGCCGTACTCCGGCAGGATCTGCACACCCCGGACGAAGCGGGGCTGGATGGCGAAGGTTGGGTCGGGCTCGAACTGGATGATCCGCCGGATGCCCTTGACCAGCGGACTGATGGCAAGGAGCGCTTCCAGGAACGGGCGAGCCTGGTCGCCGTACTCGAGGGGCGCCCAGGGCACGATCCCCCCGATCCGCGAGTCTTCCCGGGCGCGGTCGGCGACCCACTGCGCCTCGAGCAGCGCGTAGGGGGGCGCGGCCTCGACCTGCAAGTACACCATCGCCTCGATGGCGATGCCCGCGGTATGCTCCCGGAACTCGGCCAGGTCGTACCGCTTGTTCAGAACCGGGCTGCCCTCGATCCAGGGCAGGTACAGTCGGTCCGGATCCCACAGATGGAGGTGGGTGTCGACGATCGGGAAGTCGGGCATGCCGTCAGCCTCCTATTTCAAAGTCACGTCAGTCCCATGGTTCCCTCCCCTCGCCCGAAAGCACAGGCCCGGCGCGACGCCCTGTCAACCGGAAGGGCCGGGCGAAGAATCAGGCATCAGTTCGGCGATGTCACATGTTGGCTGATCACTTTTTTCGTAGCTCCACGACTGCCTCATAGAGATGGTGCGACTTGTGGGCCTTTGCCACGCGTATATCGGATTGGATGATACTGTTCCCAACACGCGTTGCCCGCGGCACGTGGATCTCGACCAGCTCAAGTCCTATCGAGGCAGCGATCTGGCCAAGGTACTGGTCTGTTGGGATTAAGACTCCCTGAAGGATACTGTTTCCGATCACGACCAGGGCTGTGCCGCCGCTTCTCAAAACGTTCCTCATCCCAAGGCTGAATCTGTAGCAGTCGTTGAAGTAGCTAGCGGCGTAGTTTGCCCAGCCGCTCCCGCCGTAGACACCCCGTTCCGGATGCAAATCCCTGATGGTCTCGATCCTCTCCGCGAGATCGCTTCCCGGCAGGCCGAAGGAAAGGTCCACGCGCGGTCGCTCCCTCACCGTCTGCCAGAACTTCCCGAAGTTCATCTCTTCGAGCTCCGTGAAGTTCCGGGGGCCCTCGGCAAGACCTAGCCAGTAGATTTGCGGCCGGGTATTGCGGGTATAGTGGTAGTTATTCAGGTACGGGGGCGAAGTGATCAGAAGATCCACCGAGTCCTGGGCTACGTATTTGCTGTGGTGCAGAAAGGAGTCATGGATGACCTCCACCTCCGGCTGGCCGTTTGGGAGAGAAGACTGTAGCCAGGCGATATCTTCAGCCATTTCGGACAGCTTACCGGCCACCGTTTCAAGCACCGCAAAATCTTCAATTTCCTCTTTCCCGGCCCCTGCTCTTGTCCCCAGGCTTGGCTCATAGGAGTAGTTGGAGTAGCGCACCATCGTCGAGGCAAAAGCAATCCGGAAAAGGTCCCGCAGCCGTTGATCCTCAATCATCTCCATGAAGTCCTGGATGATAAGGGCTTTCCGTAACACCTTGGGGCTGTAGAACGCGACTCGCGTGTGAAACCCTTTCGGCGGCGCGCTCCTGGGCGTGTAGCCGGAGGAGATAGACTCCTGCCAAAAGGAGACCAGACGCGCGATTCCCCTGTTTAGCGCGGCCACCTCGATCTGGTAGGCATTGAGCTTTGTTCGACAAGCCAGTGCCGCGTAGGGGTTGATCTCAAAGCCGATCGCCCGGTGGCCCGAGCGGATCGCCTCAAGAAGGGTCGTGCCCACGCCGGCGAAGGGATCCAGGACCACGCCAGGCTGGTCAAGGTGTCGTTTGATCGCATCCTGCACGAATGTTCTTGAAAAACCAGCAATCCAGGGTACCCATCGGTGGACGGGCAAAGCCTTGTTGGCCGCAAAGGCCGGGTCACGAAAGGCGATGGCACCATTGTTCGGTAGGGGTTCGTCTGCGAGCGGTGTGAGCAGACCAAGCTGCTCCCACTTCTCTTCCTTGGAAACGCTCGCCATTTCTGCTCCCCGCACAGTCTACCGACTGTCGATTCTGCCCTGACCTGCGCCTGCGGGCACCAGCGACACAGCCTACCTGCCTGATAGTAGCACAGGTGTTCGGAAGCGTCAATCGTGGAGCCGGGGGATTCGCAGTAGCTGGCGTGCGCGCCCGGCCGCCCGATTTGGCAGACCAGCGGGGAAGTCTCAACCACGATGTGGCTGACCTGCCCAGCGTGCCGCTGCCGAGAGGGGGTTGAGCCGCGGCGAATCCCCCTGGGCAGGGAATCGAAGGCATCCTCGCGGTCACCGTGGCGCCAGTTCCAGCGAGCGGGCGATCGTCGGCCCCGTCACGGCCCGCGAAGCTGGCGCCGCATGGCCGCGGATGCTCGCGACCCACTTCGAAGTCCCGGGGCCGACCTAACCCCCCGACCCCCTTCCCGTCGCGGGAAGAGGGAGCCGCCACCCCCCTCCCCGCGTCGGAGAGGGGGCAGGGGGTGAGGTCCGCCCCGGCACCGGGGAGCGCCACACAATTGTGGTAGCCGCCTGGCGCGGGAACGGCCCTCACCCCCTGCCCGCCGTTCCTGAGCCGGTCCCAATACTGGGAGAGGGGAACGGCCCTCACCCCCTGCCCCCTCTCCCACCCGGGGGAGAGGGGGTGGAGTCACGCCGCTCCCCTTCCCCCAGTATTGGGGGAAGGGGCCGGGGGATGAGGGCCGTTCCCGCG
>JACPQP010000117.1 GCA_016190465.1 Chloroflexota bacterium | reverse complement strand
GCACCGGGTTGATCGGTGACCCCAGTGGAAAGGCCACGGAGCGTCCGCTGCTGTCGGTGGGGCAGGTTCGCGAGAATGCCGCGGGCATCGAGGCCCAACTCCGCAACTTCCTCTCGTTCGAGGGCCCGAACGCGGCGATCGTCGTGAACAACGCCGACTGGCTACTCGAGCTGCGGTTGATCGACTTCCTGCGGGACGTCGGCAAGCACTTCACCGTCAACGCGTTGATCGCCAAGGAGTCGGTCCGTGCCCGCCTGGAGAGCCGCGAGCAGGGCATCTCATACACCGAGTTCTCGTACATCCTGTTGCAGGCGTACGACTTTCTCCACCTCTTCGATCGCTACGGCTGCACCGTGCAGGTCGGAGGGAGCGACCAGTGGGGAAACATCACCGGCGGGGTGGATCTGATCCGACGTGTTCGCGGGAAGGATGCGCACGGGCTCACCTTTCCGCTGCTCACCACCGCGACCGGCGCGAAGTTCGGCAAGAGCGAGGCCGGCGCGGTGTGGCTCGACTCGCGGTGGACCTCGCCCTACGCGCTCTCTCAGTTCTGGCTCAACACCGACGACCGGGACGCGGTTCGGTTCCTCAAGCTGTTCACCTTCCTGGGCCTGGACGAGATCGAGCACCTCGCCGCGGCGCAGGCGGCCAACCCCGGGGCGCGACCGGCCCAGCACGCCCTCGCGTTCGAGTTCACCCGGCTCGTCCACGGCCCGGCGATGGCTCGCGCGGCCCAGCAGGCGTCGGCCCTGCTCTTTCAGACTCCGCCGGAGGCCATCGATCCAGTCGCGCTGGAGTTCCTCGCCGGCGAGATCCCGACCGTCGACCTGGCGCGCGAGGAGCTCGCCGCCGGCATCGAGCTATCCGACCTCGTCGCGCGGGCGGGCCTGGCCGACTCGAAGGCCGCCGCCCGCCGGCTCATCCAGCAGGGCGGCATCTCGGTCAACAACGTGCGCCACTCCGACCCCCGGCAACCGATCGGGCTCGACCACGCGCTGCTGGGCCGCGCGATCCTCCTTCGCGCTGGCCGCAAGACCCACGCGCTGGTCCGGGTTGGGGGCTAATCCGAGTTTTCGGTGCGATCGGGCAGGCATCAAGCCTGCCCGATCGCACCGAAAACTCGGACTAATCCTCCAGCCGGACGTTATCGATCAGCCGGGTCCGGCCCACGAACGCGGCGAGCGAGAGCAGCCCCGGGCGCTCCACGGCATCCAGCTCGTCAAGCGTTTCGCCGTCGGTGACGCTGACGTACTGGAGCCGGACGAGCGGCTCGGCGGCGATGGTGTCGCGCACCAGTTGTCGCAGCGCTTCGGCGTCCCGCTCGCCGGCCAGAAACCGCTCGCGGGCCGCGAACAGCGCCCGGGAGAGGACCGTTGCTGCCTGCCGCTCGTCCGACTTCAGGTACACGTTGCGGCTGCTCAGTGCCAGGCCATCCGGCTCCCGGACGGTTGGGCAGACGACGACCTCGACCGGGAGGTTCAGGTCGGCTGTCAGCCGGCGGACGACGATGGACTGCTGGGCGTCTTTCTGGCCGAAGTAGGCCCGGTCGGGCTGGACGATGGAGAAGAGCTTGGCCACCACCGTGGCCACGCCGCGAAAGTGGCCGGAGCGGTGGGCGCCTTCCAGCCGCGACGAGAGCTTCTCGAGCTCCACGAAGGTGGTGAAGCCGGCCGGATACATCTCCTCGACGGTCGGGGCAAAGACGAGGTCGACCCCCTCCGACTCGAAGAGGCTCAGGTCGCGGGGAACATCCCGAGGGTAGGTAGCAAGGTCCTCGCTGGGACCGAACTGGGTCGGGTTGACGAACAGGCTGGCGACGACCGATGCGTTCGCGCGGCGGGCCGCCCGCACGAGGCTCAGGTGTCCCGCGTGCAGGTAGCCCATCGTCGGCACGAAGCCGACCGGGCCGGGCAGGGCGAGGCGCGCCCGCCGGGTCGTCGCGATGGTGGTCTCTATGCGCATCGCTGCTCCTCCACTATCGCGCTTCGACCGTCTCGCGCGCCTCGCCGTTGGGCTGGGTGCCCACGTGTTCCAGCGCAGCCTCCAGTGCGGCGGCGTCCATCGTGAAGCCGTGCTCGCCGGTCGGGAACGCGCCGTCGCGTACCTCGCCCACGTAGGCGCTGACCGCCGTCCGGATCTCCTCGGCTAGCCGGGCGTATCGCTTGGCGTGCTTGGGGACGAAGTCGTCGAACAACCCGAGGAGATCGTAGGTGACCTGGACCTGGCCATCGCAGTCGGGTCCGGCGCCGATCCCGATGGTGGGCACGTGGACCAGGCCGGTGATCGCCTTCGCCAGCGCGGCTGGCACGGTCTCCAGGACCATGCAGAAGACTCCTGCCTGCTCCAGGGCTCTGGCGTCTTCGATCAGCCGCCGGGCCGCCGGGACGCTGCGCCCCTGAACGCGGTAGCCGCCCAGTTGATTCACCGATTGCGGCGTCAGCCCGATGTGGCCCATCACCGGTATCCCCGCGTCGGTGAGCCGCCGGACGGTCTCCGCCACGACAATGCCGCCTTCCAGTTTGACCGCCTGGGCGCCGCCCTCCTGAAGCATCCGGGCCGCGTTCCGCAGCGCGTCAGCCGGGCTGGTGTGGTAGGTCATAAAGGGCATGTCGCCGACGATCAACGCCCGCTTCGCCCCCCGGGCGACCGCGGCGGTATGGTGGAGCATCTCGTCGAGCGTCACCGGCACCGTCGTCTCGTAGCCGAGCACGACCATGCCAAGGCTATCGCCGACGAGCAGCATCGGCACCCCCAGGCCGTCGAAGATGCGGGCCATCGTGTACTCATAGCAGGTGAGCATCGGGATCCGCTCACCTTTTCGCTTCATCTCCTTGATCTGGCTGATGGTGACGCGCATGGTTACCCCCTTCTCGTGTTGCCCTCTGGTCCGCCGGACCTCACCCCCTGCCCCCTCTCCGACACGGAGAGGGGGAGACGCCTCGCCCCTTCCCCCCTGGTGGGGGAAGGGGTCGGGGGTAGAGGGGGCGTCACTCCCCCTTAAGTAACTTCAACAATTCCGCGGCCGCCTCCGGCCCCAGCGTGCCCTTGGCCCGGCCGATGGGCACGGTTGCCCGCCCCAGCGCCCGGTAGAGCGCCGCGACCTCGGGCGCCCGCTGGTCGAGCGCCGCGAGGTGCCGGCGCACGGTCCCGACATCGCCACGAGCGATCGGCCCGGTCAGCGCGTGGGGCAGCCCGAGCCGGCCGACGTTGGCGAGCGTCCCGCGCATGAGTGGGAGCAGAGCCTCAACCGACCTCTCCCCCAACCCCTCCCCGACGCGGGGAGGGGCGCCCGGAGCCTGTTCCCTCCCCGCGTCGGGGAGGGCCAGGGAGGGGTCAGCCCCCAGTAGCCGCCACACTTCCGTCGCGGCCTGGATCACCGCGACGAGGTAGTTGCTCGCGAAGACCGAGGCCGCGTGGTAGAGCGGCTTGTCGGCCGAGCGGACGACGATGCTCTGCCCACCCAGACACCGGACGATCGCCATCAACCGATCGCGCAGCGGCGGCTCGGCTTCGACGCCGTACCAGATGCCTTCGAGCGACCGCGGCGAGCCGTCGCGTGCGGCAAAGCTCTGGATCGGGTGCAGCCCACCGACCAGCGCGCCAGAGGCCGCCGCTGGCGCCAGCGCCTCGCACGAGAGGCCGCCGCTGCAATGGACCACCGCCTGACCTGGCCGCCAGCGCACCGCGCCAGCGACGGTGGCGATGATGGCGTCCGGAGTGGTGATGAACACGAGGTCGGCGGCGTCGGCGACCTCCTGCGCCCGCGCCATCACCTGCGCCGTGGGGAGCCGCGCGGCCAGCCGGGCTGCCGAGACGCCAGTCCGGCTGCACACGGCGACCACCGGGAAGTCCCGTTCGGCGAGCGCGAGCGTCAGCGACGCACCGACGGCCCCGGTGCCAACGATGCCTACCGTGCCGACGCTCTGTTTTCCGACACCTTCCCCTCGGCGGCTGTCGTCTGGGAGCGCGATCGTCTCGACCGCCCGGTCAATCGACTCGCTCATGAGGGCAACTCCGACGCCGCGGGGACGCCACCGCGTCCCTCTGCCTGGATCATCGCGCGGACGATGGATCGAGCGACCACCTCGACGGCGGCGAGGCCCAGCGTCAGGAGGTCGGCAGGCTCGGCCGCCTGGCCAGTGGCGAGGGTGAAGACGGTGTCGCCGTCGAGCGGCGTGTGGACCGGCCGGACGGCGAGCGCCAGCCCATCGTGGGCGACCTCAGCCAGCCAGGCGGCCTGCTCCCGGGTGAGTCGCGCATTCGTCGCGACGACGACGAGGGTCGTGTTGGTCGGTTGCCGCCAACCGCGGGCTCGGGCGAGCGAGGGCTGCTCGAGGAGGGTGGAGGCGGTATTGCAGTACCGGCCATCGCGCCGCGCGCCGGCGATGATGCGCCCGGTGGCCGGCTCGACGATGTCGCCAAAGGCGTTGACGACCGCCAGCGCGCCGACGTGCACCTCCTCGCCGAGCGCCATCGCCGCCGTGCCGATGCCGCCCTTCACCGCGTGGCCCATACCGAACAGCTTGCCGACCGTCGCGCCCGTGCCCGCGCCGACACTTCCCTCGGGGACCCGGAGCTCGGCGGCTTCGCAGGCAGCGTAGCCCGCGGCCTCGCCGGGGCGCGCCAGAGGGGAACCGAGCGCGAGGTCGAACAGTCCGGCGGCGGGGACGATGGGCACGCGGGTGATGCCGACGTCGTAGCCCCGGTCGTGCGCGCTCAGCCAGCGAACCACGCCAGCGACCGCGGCCAGTCCAAAGACGCTACCGCCGGTGAGGAGAATGGCGTCGACCCGGTCGACGAGCCGACCGGGCCGGAGGAGGTCGGTCTCGTGGGTGGCGGGTCCGCCTCCCCGGACGGCACCGCCGGCGACGGCTCGCTCGTCGCAGAGAATGACCGTACAGCCGGTCATCCCCACCGGGTCGGTCCAGTGCCCAACGCGCAGACCGCGAATATCGGTGAGGGAGCCGTCTGGTACCATCTCGTCGCTCCGTCTCGGTCAGTTCGATCCAAGCGGGCTACACAGGCCGGGTCGTACGGCGGTCTGCGGAACTCGTCCGGTCCCCTCGGGGCCGACCTGGCACGCCCGGCGTGGCTCCGGCGATCCACAGTCCGGCACAGGGCTCGTGGCTCGCGACCGAGTCCACGGCCTGGCTCAATTGTATCAGGGCCGGGGCAACCGTGCAACGATCCGGTCGAGCAGCGCGTTCGCCACCTCGCGCTTGCTCATCAGCGGGAGGTCTTCGCGGGCACCGTCGGCGGTGAGGATCGTCACCTTGTTCTGGTCGCTGCCGAAGCCGCTGCCCGGCAGGGTCACGTCGTTAGCCACGAT
>JACPQP010000008.1 GCA_016190465.1 Chloroflexota bacterium | reverse complement strand
GGGGCTGGGGGATGAGGGGGGGCGCGGCTAGAAGCGGGTCGCCGTCCCCCGCTCCCGGGTCAGGCGCTGGAGCGAGCGATAGACGGAGGCGGGCAGCGGGATGCCCTCGCGCAGGGCGCGTTCGCGACGGAGCCAGCCGCCCGCGCCGGGGACCCGGACCGGTGGTTCGCCCGGCGCCGGCGGCGATGCCTGGCAGTCGCGGATGAGGCGGTCCACCCGGCGCTTGAACTCGTCGACGGGCATGATGAGCGCCGGGTCGAGCGCGAGGAAGAAGTGGCCCTCGTCCCAGGGCAGCTCGCCGTCCTCGACCTCGGCGGTGTGCTGGAGGGCGAACCTGGCTCCGGCCAGGGCGCCGGCGAGCGCCTCCATCACCAGGGCGAGGCCGAACCCCTTGTAGCCGGCGGCGGGCGCGCCGAGCGGGAGCATTTGCCCACGCCGGGCCGCCGCCGGATCGCGCGTCGGCTGCCCGGCCGAGTTGATGGCCCAACCCGCGGGGAGCGGGTGGCCCTCGGCTGCCGCCAGATCGACCTTGCCGCCGGCCGCGACGCTCATGGCGATGTCCAGCACGATCGGCCACTCCTCGCCGGCCGGAATGGCGTAGGCGAGCGGGTTGTTGCCGACCGTCGGCCGGACGCCGCCCCAGGGGGCGAGGACGAGGTTCCCGTTGGTCGTGGCGAACCCGATGAGGTCGTGCGGGAGGGCCATCATCGCGTAGTAGGCGGCCGCGCCGAAGTGGTTCGAGTTGCGGGCCACCGCGAGGCCGAAGCCGCGGCGCCGGGCGCGGGCGAGGCACTCCTCCATCGCCCGGACCGCGACCACCTGGCCGGGGCCGGCGTCGCCATCGACCACGGCCGAGAGCTCGGTTGCGTGGACGACGCGAACGGTCGGCCGCGGGTTGACGATCCCGCGGTCGATCCGCGTCAGGTAGGTCGGGACCGCCCGCATGCCGTGCGAGTGGATGCCCCGGAGGTCCGCCTCGACCTGCACCCGCGTCACGGTCTCGGCGTGCTCGGCGGACAGGCCGGCGCTGACGAACAACTCGACGCCGATCTGGCGCAGCGTCGGCTCGGGGACGAGGATGTGAGTCACCGCTGTTGCTCCGGCATCCGGTTCCAGGCCACGCAGTCTCGGTATTTCACCAGGGTGCCGCCGAAGATGTCGAGGGCGCTGCCGTAGGTCAGATCGACGCGGCCGCTACTCAGGCGATCCACCAGCGCAAGGTCGCCGATGTCCCGGGCGCCGCCCGCGTAGGTGCAGGGGATGGGTGACCAGCGTCCGAGGGCGGCGACGAGCTCCTCGTCGATGCCCCGGCACAGCCCCTCGACGTCGGCGGCGTGGACGAGGAACTCGCCGCAGGAGCGGGCCAGGTCCACGAGCGTGGGCTCGGAGATGGCCAGCGCGGTCAGGGTTTGCCAGCGGTGGATGGCCACGAACCAGCCGTCGCCGAGGCGCCGGCAGCTCAGGTCGACGACAAGGCGGTCGCGGCCGACACACCGGGCCAGCGCCTCCAGCCGCTCGCGCACGAAGGCGCCGCCGACAAACAGCCAGGAGGTGACGATGACCTTGCTCGCGCCGGCGTCGAGCCAGGTGGCGGCATTGTCCAGGTCGACGCCGCCACCGAGGTGCAAGCCGCCCGGCCAGGCGGCGAGCGCGGCGCGGGCGGCCGGGTCGTTGCCCGGGCCGAGCTTGATGACGTGCCCGCCGGCGAGCCGGTCGGCGCGATAGCGCGCGACGAAGTGCTCGGGGCCGTGCTCGGCGACGAAGTTGGTCCGCAGGCCGACGCCGGAGTCGGTCAGACTGCCGCCGACGATCTGCTTTACCTTGCCCTCGTGGAGGTCGAGGCAGGGGCGGAAGAGAGTCATCATCCCTCAGGCCGCAGAGATCGTCTCGGCTGATTGGAGGATCGCCCGCCGGGGGAAGGGGTTACGCAGCGCCTCTTTCTCGACCACATCCACCTCGCGGCCAAAGAGCGCCGCAAGCTCGTCCTTGAGGTCAACGATGTCGAAGAGGCTGATCCGCGCCTCGGGCGGGAACTCGACCAGCACGTCGACGTCGCTGTCTGGACGGAAGTCGTCGCGCAGCACCGAGCCGAAGAGGGCGAACGTGCGAATCTGATAGCGGCGGCAGATGTCGGCGATCCGCTCACGGTCGAGCGGTATGCGGGCGGGCACGGGTCGTCCTCCTCTTCCCGCGTGGGGTGATGTTCCCCTGTGGTTCGCGGATCATTCTACCGCATCTGCCGGGACAAAAGGGGCTCTGCGGAGGCGGAGCGATCGCCGGAGCCCGCCGCGGAGCCGAGCGCGGGCGCTCGGTGGGGTGTAGTGAGCATCGACCGACCGAGTCGGTTCGTGGACGTGTGCCCCGTGCGGGACACCTGGAAGGCCTTGACTTATGCAATACATTGTCTTACAATGACGCCTGTTATGGACCTGGTAATCAGGACCCTGATTGTGGACGAGCATCGCCTCGCCCACATCGCCCGGCATCAGGTGACGATCGAGGAGGTCCGCGAGATCATCGCCGGCGACTACGCCTATATCCGGGGGCGGGAGGACCGTTGGCTTCTCATCGGCCAGACCGAACAGGGACGCTTCTTAACCGTGGTGGTGGGCGAACGCAGCCAGAAGCAGACCGATGGCCTGGTGACCGCCCGACCGGCGAGCCGCGAAGAGCGCAGCTTCTTTCGGGAGCTGGCCCAGGGGCAGGGAGGGCAAGAGGGACAAGGAGGTGAAGAAGATGACCAGAATCGAACGACGCAAAGAAGCGATTAAGCCG
>JACPQP010000109.1 GCA_016190465.1 Chloroflexota bacterium | reverse complement strand
TCCCAATACTGGGAGAGGGGATGGCTCCCCTTCCCCCAGTATTGGGGGAAGGGGTTGGGGGATGAGGGCCGTACCCCCCCCGAGGCGCTTCTCAGCGATACGGCAATCCCCGCTGCGCGATGTATTTGTCCCCCAGGAGCTCGAGCTGCACCCGGTAGGTGCGCAGCGGGATGCTGGTGCCCGGAACGACACCATCGCGGTCGTTCTCCGGGTGATACTCGAAGACCGCCGCCTGGAACCGCTGAACCCAGCGGCCATCACGCAGCTTCGGCTCCTCCTTCGGGTAGCCGAACGCGGTAACACCGCCGTGGCTGTCGAAGTACTGCTTGAAGTAGATCGGCTGGCTACTCCGCGTGTAGTCGGCGACGAAGTGGCCGAGGCCGGTCGGGCGATCCGGCGAGAACGGGAAGTAGCGCCACGGCCCGGGCGGCGCGTCGCCGATGCTGATCGGCGCGTCCGCCCCCGGATAGAGGACGTCGCCGAGCAGGCGACGCTGGATCCGGTACGCGGGCGAGTTCTCCGGATGGTACTCGAGGATCATCCGCTGGAAGTACTGGACGGTCTGCCCGCCAGCGGTCGGGTCGGCGATCACGCCGGTCCGGGGCAGGCCCAGGTTGTCGACGTCGCCGTTGGCTCGCAGGAATGCCAGCCAGCCGCCGTCGACGGCGTGGCCGGTCGGCGCGGTCCAGGAACCTGGCGCCGGTGCGGGCGCCGGCGAAAACGCGGGTGCCGGCTGGGGTGCCGGTGCAGGCGGCGGCTGGGGCAGCGCCTGTTGCTGCAACACGGTGGCCACCAGGGGCCGGTTGCCAAACTCCTGGACCCAGTAGTGCCCGAACTTCGATCCCGGGACGTAGACGTGGCCGACGCCGATCTCCCGCACCTTCGGCGAGAGGACGTTGGCGCGGTGCCCGTCGCTCTTCATCCAGCCATCCATTGCCCCCTCGGACGACGCCTGCCCGGCGGCCAGGTTCTCGGCCAGGTACGTCCAGCCGCGGTAGCCGGCCGCCTCCGCGCGGGTGACCAGCGTGGAGCCATCCGGCGACTGATGTCCAAAGAAGCCGCCGGCTGCCATCGCTTGCGCGTAACGCTGGGCCGAGAGCGTCAGTTCGGGCGAACCGACCAGTGCGGGCAGACCCTGGCGGGCACGCTCCGCGTTGGTTAGCTCGACCACCCGATCCTCGAGACCATCGGCGCGCGCGGCTGGCAGCGACCCGAACATCGCCAGCGCGACGAACACCGCCGTCACCGCCAGCCGAAGCCATCGTGCCATACTTCCCCTCCTCTCGGTTGTCTGCGGGCAGGGTAGACCGGGCGAGGGCTGGGGTCAATAGTACTTTGCAACTAGGAAAGCGGGGCGACGCCAACTTGCCGCGGAGCAGCGGTCCTGGCATAATGCCCCACGTGAAGCGGAGGGTGAATATCCGGACCCGCCGAGCGACGCGGCTGGCCGCACTATCTGCGCTGGTGCTCCTGGGCACGCTGGCGATCGCGGCGCTGGCCGCGCGCGCCAACTGGCGGGAAGTGCTCCGGGACGCGGTTGGCACTGAGCTACGGCATCAGGTCGTGGCCTGGGCGAGTCTGGCCCTCAACCCCCCACCGGACACCGCCGACCTGACGCCCATCGCCCACGTCGACGTTCCACCCTACGCGATCAACGTGTTCCTGGAGCAGGAGGTCGAGGAGCAGAAGGTTCGCCAATCGCTAGAGCTGATCCGCGCGGCCGGCTTCCACTTCGTCAAGCAGCAGCTCGTGTGGGGCGAGATCGAGGTTCCCCGCAAAGGCATCTACTCCCAGCCGAACGCGCCCAACGGCGACGCCTGGGCAAAGTACGATCGGATCGTGGCGCTCGCGGAGGAGCACGGTCTGGAAGTCATCTTCCGCATCGATACCTCGCCCGACTGGTCGCGGCCCGGCAACCCGAAGCTCGAGACGCCGCCAGACGACGTCGCCGACTTCGGCGACTTCGTGGCTACGGCCGTCCGGCGATACCGGGGTCGGGTCCGGTTCTACCAGCTCTGGAACGAGCCGAACCTGGCGTTCGAGTGGGGCGACCAGACACCCGACGCCGCCGCCTACACCCGCCTGCTTCGGGAGGGATACCGGCGGGCGAAGGAGGTGGACCCGGGCGTCGTCATCATCGGCGCGGCGCTGGCGCCGACCATCGAGTACTCGACGCGGGCGATCAGCGATGTGATCTACCTTCAGGAGATGTACGACGCGGGCGCCGCCGACGCGTTCGACATCCTCTCGACGAACGCATACGGGCTGCGGCACGGGCCGGATGACCGTCGGCTCGGCACGGCGACCGACGTGAACTTCTCCCGGCCGGTCCAGCTCCGGGCCCTCATGGTGCAGAACGGCGACGCCGCCAAGCCGATCTGGGCGGCCGAGGTGGGTTGGGTCGCGCTGCCGCCTGATTTTGCCGAGGAGCAACGCTATGGCTCGGTCTCCCGGGCGATCCAGGCGCGCTACACGGCGCGGGCGTACCGTCGCGCTCGGGAAGAGTGGCCCTGGATGGGCGTGATGGCGCTCTGGCACTTTCGCCTGATCCACCCGCGCGACCAGATTCAGCAGCACTACTACTTCAACGTCGTCGACGAGGAGTTTCGACCGTATCCCGTGTACCAGGCGATGCGCGGCCTGATCGCCGAGCCGCCGACGCTGCATCGCGGCTACCACAAGCCGGAACACTGGGCGATCACTCGAGCGGGCACCTGGGCGCGCCGGACCGATCCTGCCGCCAGCCTGGGCGCGGCGTTCGTCGGGGAGACCGGCGCCACACTGCGGTTTTCCTTCGTCGGTGAGCGACTGGCGCTCGTGATCCGGCGCGGGCCGGGCCAGGGGCGAGTTGCCGTGCAGATCGACGACGGATCGGCCGGACCGGTGTCGATCGGGGCGCGCGCGGCCGTCTTGCACCTGGAGTCGCCCGGCGACGATGCGCAAGCGCGGGCCACAATTGTCTGGCGCGTGGCCCCTGGCCAGCACACGGCAACGCTCACCGTGCTCGACGGCCCGGCGCAGCTCGACGGCATCGTCGTCGACGCCGAGACACCTTTCGCGGCGTTCCAGCGTAACGCCGTCGGCCTCGTGCTCGTTGTTCTGGTGCTTGCCTGGCGATACGGCCCGTGGCCCTCCGTCTGAGCTTTGGGTTGGGGGTGGGGCGCACGTGAGTGGCAGTAAGCTGACGATCGGAGTCTCGGTGATCGCCACCGTCTTGAATGAAGAGGCGAGCGTCGGTGTGCTGCTCGAGTCCCTGATCGAGCAGACGCGACCGCCGGACGAGATCGTCGTCGTCGACGGCGGATCACAGGACGAGACCGTCGAGGTGATCGAGCGGTGGCGTCGGGCGGGCGCGCCCATTCGGCTGGTCGTCATGCCGGGCGCGAACATCGCGACGGGGCGAAACCGGGCCATCGCCGCGGCCTCGCACGAGATCATCGCGGCCACGGACGCGGGAGTGCGGCCGACGCGCAACTGGCTGGCCGAGCTGGTGGCGCCGTTTGAGAGACCGGGCGGGGAGGCGGTCGACGTCGTGAGCGGCTTCTTCGTCTCGGCGCCAGGGAGCGTCTTCGAGCTGGCGCTGGGCGCGACGACACTCCCGCTGGTGGACGAGATCGATCCGGCGCGCTTTCTCCCGTCGAGCCGATCGGTCGCGTTCCGCAAGGCCGCCTGGGCACGCGCCGGCGGCTACCCCGAGTGGCTGGATTACTGCGAGGACCTCGTCTTCGATCTCGGCCTCCGCCAGGCCCGGGCCCGGTTCGTCTTCGCGCCGAAGGCAGTCGTCGGATTCCGACCCCGGACGAGCTGGCGCAGTTTCTTCCTCCAGTACTACCGGTACGCGCGCGGCGATGGCAAGGCGAACCTCTGGCTCAAGCGACACGCCATTCGGTACGCGTCGTATTGCCTGTTCGGACCGCTTGCCCTATTGGCCGGTATCTGGTATAAGAGTGCCTGGTTGGCACTGTTCGTCGCGGTCGCGGGCGGCGTGTATCTGGCACGCCCCTATCGACGACTGTTGGCCCAGACTCAGGTCCGCCGGGATCGCGCGTTCTGGGCAGCGCTGGCGCTGGTTCCGGTGACCCGAGTGGTGGGCGACATCGCGAAGATGGTGGGATATCCGGTCGGAGTGTACTGGAGGCTCCGTGATGGTCGCCGAGCGACTTGACCTGGCGATTGTCATCGTCAGCTACAACGTCTGCGCCCCGTTGCGGGCCTGTCTGCGGTCGGTGTTCGCCTCGGATGCCTGGCCAGCCGGTTGGCGTGGGGAAGTCGTCGTGGTCGACAATGGGTCGGTCGACGATAGCGTCGCGATGGTCCGGGCCGACTTTCCCCAGGTCGCGCTGCTGACCGAGGAGCGGAATCGGGGCTTCGCCTGGGCAAACAACCTGGCGATTCGGGCGCTGGCGAACCGCAACCCGCGCTACGTCCTATTACTCAATCCGGATACCGAGCTGCCGCCGGACGCGCTCCGCCGCATGCTGGAGTTCATCGAGGCGCACCCGCGGGCGGGAGCCGTCGGACCACGCCTGGTGCGCTCCAACGGGCAGTTGGACCTGGCCTGCCGCCGCAGCTTCCCGTCGCCGGCGGTCGCCCTCGCCCGGCTGGCCGGTCTCAGCGGGCTCTTTCCCCGGAGCCGCTGGCTGGCGCGCTATAACCTCACCTATCTGGATCCGCTGGGTGTCTACGAGGTCGACTCCGTGGTTGGCGCGTTCATGCTGGTGCGCGGTGAAACGATCCGCGACGTGGGCCCGCTGGACGAAGCCTTCTTCATGTACGGCGAGGACCTGGACTGGGCGTTCCGGATGAAGCAGCGCGGCTGGCAGGTGCTCTACAACGGCGCCGTCACGATCCTTCACCATAAGGGGGCAAGCAGCGGCGGCCAGCGGAGCCTGCGCACGCTGCTCGAGTTCTACCGGGCGATGCTCGTGTTCTTCTCCAAGCACTACGCCCGGACGGTCATCTGGCCCGCCCGCTGGGTGATCGTCGGGGGGATCTGCTTGCGCGCCCTGGTCGCCATCCTGGTGAACTACCTGCGCTGGCAAACGGTTCGGCGACTGATAGGAGCACCCCATGGCGGTTGAGCGCACGGCACGGCCGGCCACCACCGAGTTTCCCGCAAGCGGACCGGCCGAGTCCATCGCGGCGCAGCGCCCGCGCCAGGTGGCGAACGTGTACCTGGTGGCGGCGCTGTTGGTCAGCGACTTCGCCGCCGGGACGACCGCGATCCTCAGCGCCTACTACCTCCGGTTCCTCTCCGGCCTGTTCCTCTTCGAGCAGTTTCACCCACTGACCGGATATCTGGGCATCATCCTGCTCCAGATGGTCGTCCTGCCGCTCACCCTGGCCAGCAACCGGCTGTATCGCCCGATTCGATCGGTCTCGTGGCTCGACCAGGCCTACGGCATCTTCACCAGCGCCTCGGTCGCCACCGCGCTCGCCGTGGTGGTCGGCGGCTTTCTCTGGCCCGATTTCAACACCTCGCGCCTGATGATTGGCTTCTTCTGGGCGCTGACCATCGTCTTCACCTTCGGCGGGCGCGCGGTGGTGTACACGACCCTGGGCCTGCTGCGACTGCGTGGCATTGGCGTGTCGCGTGTGCTCGTCGTCGGCGAGGGAGAGACGGCGAACCTCGTCCTGCAAAAGATCCGGCATTTGCCGAGCCTGGGTTACTCGGCCGTTGGCATCGTCGTCGAGGAACCCGGGCCGGTCGAACTGTATGGCCTGCCGGTCCTCGGTGCGGTTGAAGACGTCGGGTCGTTGGTTCGCCAACACCAGATCGACGACGTCCTGATCGTCAGCCCAACACTCTCCCACCGCGAGGTGCTCGACATCGCCGGGCAGATCGGTGCCGAACGGGTCAACATCCGCGTCTTCCCCGACCTCTTCCAGATCATGACCACGGGCGTCACCACCGGCGAGCTGGCGGGTCTCCCGCTGGTGACGGTGAAGGATGTCGCGCTCAGGGGTTTCAACCTGGTCCTCAAGCGCTGGCTGGACGTCACTATCAGCGCGGCCGGCCTGGTCCTCCTCTCCCCGCTTCTGCTGGGGATCGCGCTCCTCGTGAAGCTCACCTCCCCGAAGGGCCCGGTTTTCCTCATCCAGGAGCGCGTCGGTCTCGATGGGAAACCGTTTCCGATGATCAAGTTCCGGTCGATGCGCCCGGATGCCGAGCGGTGGTCTGGCCCGGTCTGGACGACGGCGGAGGACCCGCGTCGAACCCGCCTCGGCGCCTTCCTTCGTCGGACCTCGCTTGACGAGCTCCCCCAGTTGATCAACGTGCTGGTGGGGGACATGAGCCTGGTCGGCCCCCGTCCCGAGCGGCCCTTCTTCGTCGAGCAGTTCCGGCAGACTGTCCCGCGCTACTTCGAGCGTCACCGCGAAAAGGCCGGCATGACCGGCTGGGCGCAGGTGAACGGGCTGCGGGGGAACACCTCGATCGAGGAGCGGACGGCCTACGACCTGTGGTACGTCGAGAACTGGACGCTGTGGCTGGACATCAAGATCCTGCTCAAGACGACCCTCGTGGCGTTCCGCGACAGGAACGCGTACTGACCGGTCACCATGCCGCGCTACTCACAACCCGTGATCGGGACGGACGGCTGGTGCGCAACACCTGGAGTGCCCGCTCGACGGGCTGAACGGGGATGAAATGGAGTGGAAGTCTCTCCTCCACCTGCAAGTGGAGCAGACGGTCTACGACAACATCCATCACGTGATCGGTATCGTCAACGTCGACGGTTGCCCACAGATAGGTTCCAACAGGGTCATCGCCCTGGCTGACCTCGAATGTTGCTGTCGGATACTTCCTCTGAACCATCTCCTGCAACTCAACTATCGCACGTTCGATGCGCGGATCGACTATTGTGATATCTCCCGTACTCATATCGAATCTCCTCGTCTTTCTTGGGCTGCGGCAAGAAACTCGCGCGCTCGCCGGAGTATCCGCAGTACCTGCGTATCGGTCACGAACACTCTTCCATAATCTCCTGCCTGACGCAGAGCGAAGCTTCGTACCAGGACATCTCGCAGGTTCTCGGGATACAGCTTCCTTCGGTTGATCAACTGACCGACAAACGCCGCCTGGACGAAGTCGTGTCCCCATTGAGCGTGTGTGCCGTGTGGCCGGATACCCGCCCCAAGAAGTGCGCAGATGGCCGCCTGGAAGCAGGCATAGTAACAACGATTGGCACAGTTGTTGTGCCGGCCATTGGCGAACTCGCTCTCGGCCCCAGCGAGGCTCTCTTCAGCTTTTGCAAGGAACACGTCCGCAACATCCACCATGCTGCTATTGTACCATTGGAACGAGCGCAGTGGTATCATGCTGATGGAGAACCGCCCGTTGCTATTGAGACAGTGACGTGAGTGAGCCGACGAGAGGAATCGAGCAGGCGACGTCAGCGCCGGCGGGGCCCCCAGCGCGTATCCGGCTCGTCGTCGGCCTGGGGAACCCCGGAAGTGAGTACGCGGGAACGCGACATAACATCGGGTTCGCCGTGGTGGACGAGCTGGCGCGCCGGTGGGGGACGCGCTTCGGCAAGCGGCAGGCGAAGTCGCTGGTCGCATTGCCGCGCGCGGGCGAGCTCGACGGGCGTCCGGTGCTGGCCAAGCCGCAGACGTACATGAACCTGTCTGGCGATGCGGTGCGCCTTCTTGCACGAGGGCTGGGGCCTCGACCGGAGGAGATCCTGGTCGTCTACGACGACATCGACCTGCCGCTGGGGCGAGTCCGGGTGCGCGAGCGGGGGAGCGCGGGCGGTCATCGGGGCGTGGCCTCGATCATCGAGCGGCTGGGCACGGACGCCTTTCCCCGGTTGCGGCTGGGGGTTGGGCGGCCGGCGGGCGAGACGGTGGACTACGTGCTCTCGCGCTTCACCGTGGATGAGCAACTCGCCGCGGACGAGCTGGTGGCGCGCGGGGCCGACGCGGCGGCGTGTGCGGTCGAGGAGGGCCTCGCCGCGGCGATGAATCGCTACAATCGCCCCGGCCTGCCGAGCAGTCGGACAAGCGTACCTTGACAGGCCACCACGCTGTGGTAAACTCTGGCTACCGGCTCCGGTAGCTCAGTGGGAGAGCAACGGCCTTATAAGCCGTATGTCGCGGGTTCGACTCCCGCCCGGAGTACGCCCCTGTAGCTCAGTTGGATAGAGCGAGGGCGTCCTAAGCCCTGTCGTCGGGGGTTCGAGTCCCTCCAGGGGTATCCTCCTTCTACGGCACCAGCACCGCGCGCGTGACCCTGCCCTGGCCCTGCGCCCACTCGGCCTCCTGGAAGGCGCGGTTGACCTCCTCGAGCGAGTACCGGTGCGAGACCAGCCGGTGAAACGGGTAGGTCTCCCGGGTCCGGAGCAGGAAGTCGAGCGCGCGGGGGATCACCCACGCCTCGTAGCCGACGACGCCCAGGACCTCGCGCGACGTGCGCACGATGTCGTGCGGCACGATCGCCCCCTCGGCGCCGGGAACGATGTTGCCGACCAGACAGTAGCGGCCGCCGAAGCGGAGCATCTCCAGCCCCTCCTGCACGACCGCCGGTACGCCGGCGACCTCGAGGGCCACGTCGGCGCCGCGGCCCTCGGTGCGCTCCTTGACGAACTGGACCCGCTCGGCCCGCGTCCGGAGCTGGTCGAGGTTGATCGTCGCGTCGGCGCCGAACGCGCGCGCCAGCGCCAGCCGGTCGGGGATGCGGTCGACCGCGATCACCTGGCTCGCACCCATCACCCGGGCGATCGCGCAGGCGTACAGGCCCAGCCCGCCGGCGCCCTGGATCACGACCGTGTCGCCGACCCAGACGCCGATCCGGTGCAGGGCGTAGAGGACCTGCGCCAGGGCGCAGTTCACCGGCGCGACCAGCTCGTCGGGCAGGCTGTCGGGGACCTTGAAGACCCACTGGCCGGGCTTGACGACGTGGTAGTCGGCGTACGCGCCGTGGAAGTGCGGCGGCTCGTCGGCCGGCGCGCGGCGGCTGTAGCGGTTCGGGCACCGGGCCGTGCCGCTCAGGCAGGCCCAGCACTTCCCGCAGGGGTTGAAAAAGGAGTAGGTGATCCGGTCGCCCTCGCGCAGCGGACGACCGAGCGAATCCGTTTGCCAGTTGGCGCCGAGCGCGTGGACGCGGCCAACCATCTCGTGTCCGGGCACGACGGCGCCCGCGCCGAGACTCGGCATCTCGCCGCGCCACATGTGCAGGTCCGACCCGCAGATCGAGGCCATCGCGATCCGCACGACGACCTGGTCGGGCTCGGGGGGAAGGACCGGGTACTCCCGTACCTCGAGCGGCACGCCCGGTCCGAGGGAGACGACGGCACGACCGGTCAGCATCACAACCTCCTTGACTGCGCGGCTACACCCGTTCCAGAATGCGATCCCCGCCGAAGATGTTGCGCATCCGGAAGGGGGTGGGCGTCTCCGCCAGTTGCCAGGCGCGCAGTCTCCAGCCTGGATACAGAAACCATGGCCTGGCCAGTCGATACTCCCGTCGGCTCGTCCACGACGGCACCGGGAGCCCATCCTGGACGCACAGCCAGTCCACCGCGGCGGCCAGCAGCGCCGCCCACCGCACCGCCTCGCCAGAGACTGCGGGGATCGGCTCGTCGACCAGCGGGGACCGCTGGGACGGCGCCAACCGCCGCCAATCGTCGAGGAACTGGCCGATCGCCAGCCACGGGTCCGTCCCGTCGGCGATGAGCTGGGTGGTCTCGGCCGCGGTCTGCGGCCGGTATTCACGGGTCGGTGTCATCGAACAGATCCTCGATCAGGTATTGCACTCTCGGTGGCACCAGGCGCGCCGGTATGTAGCGGGCCACGATGTCCAGGGCCTCTTCGCTGGAGGTGAGACCGAGAAGGTCGCGCAGGGCCCGCAGGTCATCGAGATCCTGCGGGCGGCCCGCGTAGGCCTTCATCGCGAAGATGTAGGCGGGGTCGGGGATATAGACCCGGAGCCCGGGACACTCCAGCCACGTCGTCACGTCAGGAGAGATATGCACGAAGCCTTTGACCGCGTCGTTGAGCCAATCGGCCGGAAGTCCCTCCTCTTGGGCTACGCGGGCCGCGGCCTCCCGAATGGCCTGCGCCTGGGCGACGAAGTAGGCGTCCACGTCTTTGGTAGCCTCGCGACGCCGCAGGACCAGTGTCATGTAGGCGCCACCCAGGAGCAGGATCTCGCCGGTGAGGCCCTGCCCGTGCAGGTATTGGCCCACCTGTCGCAGGTGGCGCTCGATCTCATGGCGCTGCATCGGCTCCCGACTCGGCGTGCCCTCGCCTGGACGCAATTCCTGGCTCATCCGTTGCGCTCCCCTCACGCCTCAAGTATAGCGCCAGTCGGAACAGCTCGCGACGTGAGCAAGTTTCCGAAAGAGGACCTAACCCCGTAGCCCCCTTCTCGGGGAGGACCTAACCCCCTGGCCCCCTTCCCGTCGCGGGAAGGGG
>JACPQP010000121.1 GCA_016190465.1 Chloroflexota bacterium | reverse complement strand
GGGACACCCCAAACCCCGCCAGGACGGGCTGCGGCCCTTCCTGGACCTTCCCGGAGCCGTTAAGGGACTTTCCGCAACCGACTGAGCCTTGCGCCGAGACGGTATCCAGCTTGCGTTGATGGCTTCCTTTCATTATACTGTGGGCCGAGGCTGGCGACGGTTCCTCGCTCAGGCGTCATCCCGATCGCCGGCCTGATCGCAACGATGCCACAGAGGAGGGAGTCTTCCACTCATGCCCTACATTATCTGCGAGCCCTGCATTGGGGTGAAGGATCACTCGTGCGTCGACGTCTGCCCGGTCGACTGCATTCACTCGACCGACGCCGACGACCAGTACTTCATCAATCCGGATGAATGCATCGACTGCGGGGCTTGCGAGTCGGCCTGCCCGGTGAACGCGATCTATCCGGAAGACGCCGTTCCTGACAACTGGCAGACCTTCATCGAGAAGAACGCTGCCTACTATCAGAAATAGTCTGGTTGTGAGTAGAGAACAAGTCGAATCCCCGACGACGGCTGCCGTGGCTGCTCATTTGTGCGTATGCTACAATTGCCACGGAGAACTCGACTCGTCGGAGGGCGCTCATCACACTCTCGGTACGTGGCCTCCTGCGGCGGGGCCTACCACCGGGCACGCTTCTGCGCGCCGGTGCGGAGGGGCTCGACCGTGAGGTTGCCTGGCCTACCATCCTTCGCTCGCGAGCGCCGGCGTTTGAAGCGCTAGCCGGCGGTGAGTTGGCGCTGGTCACCCGTGAAGCGATCCGCGTGCTCGATGACCGACTGACCCTGGCTCAGGTGGTCACGAGCCTCGCCCATCGGCAGGTGGCCGCGGTGGCCTTGCTGGGCGATGCCGACGCCGACGCGGTCGCCGAGGCGGATGCCCGGCGGTTGCCCCTGTTGCAGCTCCCCGCAGGCGTTCCGCTCTACGAACTCGAGCAGCGGTTGAGCCGGCACATCGCCGAGCAGCGGGCGGTGCTCTACTCGAAGGGCCTGGAGCTCCAGCGCCGCCTGGCTGATCTCTCGACCAGTGGGCGCGGCATGCCAGCCTTGCTCCGCTGTCTGGCCGAGACGACGGGACGGGTGGTGGTATTGGCGGCCCCGGATTGGCGCGTCGTGGAGACCGCGTCGGTTGGCCAGTCGCTGCCGACCGAGTTGGTCGCGGAGCTGCTGGCGCACGCCGGAGCGAAACGGCCCGGCCCGCTCGTGTCGACCGGAGCCGAAGTGCCGATCGTGCGTGGTGAGCACGGGGCGCTCGCCGTGCTCACTGCTGGCCTGGTGGTCCGGTCGCGCACGGCTGGCGCCCTCGCCCTCATCGGTCCCCGGGACGAAGTCGCCGATCTCGACCGGGTAGCGCTGGCCCGGGCGAGCGTGGTCTGCGTGATGGAGATGGCCAAGCAGGACGCGGTCGTCGAAGCCGAGCACCGACTTCGGGGCGACCTGGTCGCCGAGCTGATCGAAGCCGTCAACGGGAACGAGCCACAGCTCCTCGCCCGGGCGCAACACCTCGGCTACGACCTGCAACGGCCTCACGTCGCGTTGGTCGTCAACCTCGAGCAACTGGTGAGCGCCAACTCGACGGATGGCGGTCGGACATCGAGTGCGCCTTGTCCCGGCGATCTGCTTCGCCTGGCTACGCGCCTGATGCAGGCGGAGCAGTGTGAGGCGCCGGCTGCGCTCCGCGAGGACGAGTTGGTCGTCTTCGTCGCGCTGGCCAGCCCGCACGACGTACAGGCAGCGCTACGACTGGCCAGCGCTCTCCTGGCCGACGATCGCTGCGGCGCGCAGCTCGCGGTCGGGCTCGGTCGGTCGTACCCGGGCGTCATTGGCCTTGGCGAAAGCTACCGCGAAGCGGCCCAGGCGGCCATCATTGGCCGCCAGCTCTTCGGACCGGGGCGACTGGTCACGTTTCAGGAACTCGGTGCCCACCGCCTGCTCTACGCGTTGCGCAATCAACCGGAGCTGGCGGCGTTCCACGACGAGACGCTCGGGGCGCTGCTGGAGTACGACCGACGCAACGGCACCGAGTTTCTGCGGACGCTGGAGGCCTATTTCGCCCACGGTGCGAACCTGAAGGCGACCGCCGATGCACTCTATCTGCACCGGAACAGCCTGTCCTATCGGCTCCGCCGCATCTCTGAGGTGACCGGCTACAACCTCGACGACCTCGAGGCCCGTTTCCGGCTGCAACTGGCGCTCAAGGCGCGCCCCTTGCTCCGCGCGCCGGCCGCCGGAGGCCCGGGGTTACGGGGTTGAAACCGCCGATGAACGCCGATGAACACCGATTTATGGAGACGCCAATGGAACTAGTCGATTCCACCCGGCAACGCGCGCTCGCCACGGAAGTGCTGGCTCGTGCCGAGACCGAGCAGGTACGCTTCGTCAATCTTCAGTTCACGGACATCGTCGGCTTCCTCAAGAGCGTGATGATTCCGGTCGACCAGTTTGCCGATGCGATTGGGCATGGGAAATGGTTCGACGGCTCGTCGATCGAGGGGTTTGCCCGGATCGCCGAGAGCGACATGTACCTGATGCCCGACCTCTCGACGTTCGCGGTCATCCCCTGGGAGCGGGGCGAAAACACCACTGCCCGGGTGATCTGCTGGGTCTACAGCCCGAACGGCGAGGTCTTCCCGGGTGATCCGCGCGCCGTCCTGGCGCGCGTGATGGCCGAGGCCGACGACCTGGGCTTCACCTACAACACTGGTCCGGAGCTGGAGTTCTTCCTGTTCCGGACCGGGGAGGGTCGGGTCCAGCCGCTCCCCCACGACCGGGCGGGCTACTTCGACCTGTCCACCGATCTCGCCGCCGACGTTCGGAAGGACATGGTGAACGTGCTCCGGGCGATGGGTATCAGCGTGGAGACGGCGCACCACGAGGTTGCCGCTGGCCAGCACGAGATCGATTTCACCTACGTGCCGGCGCTGGCGGCCGCCGACAACACCGTGACCCTGCGCTATGCGCTCAAGGCCGTCGCCCAGCGGAACAACCTGTACGCGACGTTTATGCCCAAGCCCATCTACGGCATCAACGGGTCGGGCATGCACGTGCACCAGAGCCTGTTCACGGCCACCGGCGAGAACGCGTTCCACGACTCCTCCGACGAGTACGGACTGTCGGAGCTGGCCCGCCAGTTCATCGCCGGTCAGCTCGCCCACGCCTACGGGATGAGCGCGGTGCTGGCGCCGCTGGTGAACTCGTACAAGCGGCTGGTGCCCGGCTACGAAGCACCCGTCTACATAAGCTGGGCCCAGATCAATCGCTCGGCGCTGATCCGGGTCCCGAAGGTGGTCCGTCGGCAGCCGCGGGCGACTCGCGCGGAACTCCGCTGCCCCGACCCGAGCTGCAACCCCTATCTGGCGTTCGCGGTGATGCTTCACTGTGGGCTGGACGGCATCAAGCGCCGGTTGCCCCTCCCCGAGCCCGTCGAGGAGAACCTGTACAGCTTCGACGAGGTCGAGCTGCAAAAGCGGCAGATCGCGACGTTGCCCGGCTCGCTCGGCGAGGCGATCGAGGCGCTGCGCCGCGACGAGGTCGTTCAGGAAGCGCTCGGCGCCCACGTCGCCGAGCGCTTCATCGAGGCCAAGACGATCGAGTGGAACAGCTACCGGACCTACGTCAGCCCGTGGGAGCTTGACCACTACCTCGAGGAGTTCTGATACCAAGTGAATGTGTTAGTAACCGGCGGGGCCGGCTTCATTGGCTCCCACATCGTCGAAACGCTGGGCAGGGCGGGACACACGGTCGGCGTACTCGACGACCTCAGCTCTGGGAACCCGGCGCACCTGCCGCCCGGAGTGCCCCTGCACCGGGTCAGCATCTGCGCCGTCGATCAGCTCGCGCCGGTCTTTGCCCGGCAGCGGTGGGACGCGGTCGTCCACTGCGCCGCCCAGATCAAGGTCAACCGCTCCATGGAGAACCCGGCGTTTGACCGCGAGGTGAATGTCGTCGGGACGGCGAACCTGCTCGACCTGTGTCGCCGCCACGCGGTGCCCCGGCTCGTGTTCCTGTCGACCGGGGGGGCGATCTACGGTGAGACGCCAACGCCCGCGTCGGAGGAGACGCTGCCCGCCCCCAAGAGCTACTACGCCATCCACAAGTGGACCGCCGAGCGCTACGTCGAGCTTAGCGGGCTGACCGCCGTGTGTCTGCGCCTGGCCAACGTCTATGGCCCCCGACAGCGCTCGGACCTCGAGGGTGGCGTGATCGCCATCTTCGCCGAGCGGCTCTGGCGAGGAGAGCCCATCGAGATCCACGGCACCGGCGAGCAGGTGCGCGACTTCGTCTACGTGAAGGACGTCGCCACGGCGGTCGCCGATTGCCTTGCCCACGACGAGCGGGGCATCTACAACGTCGGCACTGGCCGGCCCACGACGATCAACGAGGCGTTGGCCGCATTGGTCGCGTCCACCGGACGCGAGCCGGTCCTGGTGCGACACACCCCCTCGCGAATCGGGGACATCTTCCGCTCGCTCCTTGACGCGCGGAAGCTGATGGGTCGCGGCTTCTGGCAGCCGCGGTGGACGTTGGCCGACGGGCTGGCTGAGCTCGGCGACGGGGCGACGGGGCGACGGGGTGGGTGAACTTCGCGCCCGCTTTTCTCGCGGCAGAGGGACTACGAAGACCGGTCGATCACGTAGTCGACCAGATCCAGCAGCGCCCGGCGCGCGGGAATGTCCCGGAGCGCCTCGAGCGCCCGCCGGGCGCGTTCACCGAAGGACCGCGCCTCGGCCAGACATGCGTCGATGGCCGGCGAGGTCACGATGGTCTGCACGGCCTCGTGGACCGCACGCTCGAACTCGCCGTCGGCCTGGTCGAGATCATGGTCTTTGAGACCGACCGCATCTCGCCGGAACACGCGCTCCAGCGCCGGGTGCTCCGGCCGCTGGTCTCGCAGCCAGATGGCCGGCAGCGTCAGCGTCCGCTGGCGGAGGTCGGTGCCGACAGGCTTGCCCATCGTCTTCTCGTCGCCGACGAAGTCGAGCACGTCGTCGACGATCTGAAAAGCCATCCCCAGGTTGAGGCCGTAGGTCCGGAGCGCGGCGATCTCGTGCTCCGTCGCGCCGCTCAGTATCGCGCCGGTCTCCGCCGCGGTCTGGACGAGCGAGGCTGTCTTGCTCTCGATCTTCTGGTAGTACTCGGCCCGTGTCTGCTGCCACCAGGCCGGGCTAAAGAGCTGACGGAGCTCCCCGTCGCAGATGATCGTCAGCGTCTCCCCGAAGACGCCCATCACCCGCACGTTCGCCGTCTGTGTGCAGAACACGGCCGACTGAGCGAACAGGTAATCCCCCACGAGGATCGCCGCCCCGCTGCTGGTGAGCTGATGGAGCGTCGGCCGGCCCCGGCGGGTGGCCGAGTTGTCGATGAAGTCGTCGTGGACAAGGGTCGCCGTGTGCAGCAGCTCGATCGCGGTTGCCAGCCGGACCAGCCGGTCGAGACGGTACTCGTTGAACTGCGCGGCAAGCAACACGATGGCTGGCCGAACGCGCTTGCCGCGGGTGCGCAGGATATGGGACAGGAGTTGCCCGAGCACCGGGTACTCGACCCGGGCGACGCTGGCGATCATCTCCTCAACCAGGGCAAGATCGTCGACGACCGGGGCGAGCAACGCGCTAGTGGTCAATCACGGCCTCACTTCTGGTCAGTACCGTCCGGGCGAGTTGCCCTACCGACCATCACTTTGCACAGCTTTGCAGCGCTTTGCACCGGGCCAACCCTGATCCGAAACAGGCGCTCCGCCGCCACGGTCGTGGCATCGGCCACCTCGGCCAACTCCGCGCCGCGGATCTCCGCCAGCCGCTCGGCGACCTCACGCACGTGCGCTGGTTCGTTGCGTCGCCGGCGATTGGAGCCGGGTACGCTCGCCGGGGCCAGGTACGGGCTGTCGGTCTCGACCAGTGTCCTCGTGAGATCCGCCCGCGTCGCCACATCAAGCAGCTCGCCGGCACGGCGATAGGTCAGCGGTCCGGCGAACGAGATACACCAGCCCGCCGCCTGCACCTCCCGAGCGAAGCTGACGTCTCCTGAGAAGCAGTGCAGGACACCCGGGTCGACGACCCCGACAGCCTGGCGTCGCACCGTCCACGCCTCGAGTATCTGCCAGAGGTCCGCCCGGGCCTCCCGGTTGTGGATCACCACGGGGAGTCCAATGTCGGCCGCAAGCGTGAGCTGGGCATCCAACGCCTGGCGCTGGACCGGACGGGGTGAACGATCGCGGTAGTAGTCGAGCCCGATCTCGCCGACCGCCACGACTCGGGGATGCCGCGCCAGCGTCGCCAGCTCGCCCATCGCCTCGATGGTGCACGTGGTCGCGTCGTGCGGGTGGATCCCCACCGTCGCCCAGACATCGGCATACCGCTCGGCCAGCTCGACGCAGGCTCGGCTTGACGGCAGATCCACGCCGACGGTGATGATCGCGCCGATCCCCGCCGCGCGCGCCCGGTCGATCGCGGCCACCACATCCGCCGGCGACCCGAACTGTGGGTCGGTCAGGTGCGCGTGCGTGTCGACGAGCGGCCTCACGTCAGCAGCCTGGGTCACGTCAGCAGCTTGGGAAAGAGCGGCCGCGGGCTGGCGGCGACGCGGGTCCTGACCGGCAACTGGCCCCAGGCGAGCGCACCGCCGCTCCAATCGCCGGCGACTCCCAGTGGCACTCCCAGTTGGCTGGCCATTTCCTCACTCGCACTCGGCAGAAACGGCCAGGCCAGCTCGGAAAGGATCCGCTCGGTCTCGACCAGGTTGTGGAGCACCGTGCCCAGGCGAGCCCGGTCAGACCGGGCGAGCACCCAGGGCGCCGTCTCGTCGACGTACTTGTTGGCTCGCGTGGCCAGGCCGCGGATCGCCGCCGTCGCCGCGTGGAACTCCAATGCGCCAAGCGCCCGGTGCATCTCGGCGACGGCCTGTTGCGCCGACCCTCGCAGGTCCTCGTCTTTCCGATCATCGTCTTTCCGATCATCGTCTTTCCGATCATCGTCTTTCGGAGCGGCTGGTCCCGGCTCTGGCACAGCGCCCTGGCAGTAGCGATTGACCATGGCGACCGTGCGGTTGAGCAGGTTGCCGACGTCGTTGGCCAGGTCGGCGTTGTAGCGGGCCGTCATCGACTCGAGGGAGACGTCCCCGTCGGTCCCGAACGGGAACTCCGAGAGAAGCAGATAGCGCGACGCATCGGCCCCAAACCGCTCGACCAGCTCGGCCGGCAGGATGATGTTGCCCAGCGTCTTGCTCATCTTCTGGCCGCCGATGGTGAAGAAGCCGTGGGCGTAGATACGCCGCGGCAGCGCCAGCCCGGCGGACAGCAGCATGGCCGGCCAGACGATCGCGTGGAACCAGAGGATGTCTTTGGCCATCAGGTGAAGGTTGGCCGGCCAGTAGCGTTGGAACGTCGCGGGGTCGTCGACGTAGCCGATCGCCGAGACGTAGTTGATCAGCGCGTCCACCCAGACGTAGGTGGTCTGGCCCGGGTCAAACGGCAGAGGGATCCCCCAGGTCAGCGTGGCGCGAGAGATGCTGATGTCCGAGAGCCCGACGTTCAGCTTGCCAAGCACCTCGTTGCGGCGGGCCGGCGGATCGACCTCGTAGTGGTTCGGGTCGGCCGGGTTGGTCAGCCCGCGGATCAGCGCGTCCTGGTACCTGGACAGGCGGAAGAAGTAGTTATCCTCGGCGTAAGGGACAGGCGGCCGGTTGTGGAGAGGGCAGAGGCCGCTGACCAGCTCGTCCTCGGTCAAGAACCGCTCGCAGCCGACGCAGTAGAACCCCTCGTAGCGTCCACGGTAGACGTCGCCCGCATCGTAGAGTCGCTGGAGGAAGACGCCCACAGCGTCCTTGTGACGTGGCGAGGTCGTTCGGATGAACCCATCGTGGCTGATCTCCAGGCGCCCCCAGGCCGCCCGGTACTCCTCGGCGATCCGGTCGGTGAACGTCTGGGGATCCATCCCTGCCTGACGCGCAGCCTCGGCGATCTTCGCGCCGTGCTCGTCGGTCCCGGTCAGGAAGAACACATCGTCGCCCACCCGGCGATGGTACCGGGCGAGGACATCGGCGGCGATGGTGGTATAGGCGTGGCCAATGTGCGGCGCGTCGTTGGCGTAGTAGATCGGCGTGGTAATGAAGTAGTGCACTGCTCAACCACTGTGGCATCGAAGTCTTGCGCTCGACCGTTCACATCATCTTATCACACTTGCGATGGTCGAGCAAAATGCGGTAGACCGCTCGCCGGGGGCGACCGGTCGCCGCGACGACCGCATCGACGGCTTCGCGGTCGCGCAAGCCGCGTGCCCGGGCCTGCTCGAGCTGGGCCGCGATCTCCTCGTCACTCAGCGAGATCATTGTCTTCGAGATCATGGTCTTTGCTCGCGCCGGCGAGCCTCCGCCAATCACCAGCGTCAGCTCACCGCGCGGGGGCGTGGTCGCGAAGTGCGCCCGCAGCTCGCCCGCCGTCCCCCGCAGGATCTCCTCGTGGATCTTCGTCAGCTCGCGGGCGACGGCCAGCGGCCGGTCACCGAGCGTCGCCGCGATGTCCTCCAGCGCCTCGATCAGGCGATGCGGCGCCTCGTAGCAGACGAGCGTCCGCCGCTCTCCGGCCACCTCGGCCAGGAGGCGCCGCCGATCGCTGGCCCGGCGCGGCAGGAAGCCGAGGAAGACGAACTGGTCGGTGGGCAGCCCCGACGCCGCCAGCGCCGCGACGATGGCCGAGGGCCCCGGGATCGGGCTGACCGGAAACCCGCGGTCGAGCGCCGCCCGGACCAGCTCGTACCCCGGGTCGGAGATGCCGGGCATCCCGGCCTCGCTCACCAGCGCCAGGTCGCCCTCGGCCAGCCGGCCGAGCAGGTAATCGAGCTTGGTCAGCTTGTTGTGCTCGTAGTAGCTGGTGAGCGGCGTCGCGATCGCGTGGCGCTTGAGGAGCACCCGCGTGGTGCGCGTATCCTCCGCGGCGATGAGCGGCACCTCACGCAAGATGCGGATGGCGCGCAGCGTGATGTCTTCCAGGTTGCCGATGGGGGTGGCGACGAGGTAGAGGGTGCCCATAGGAAGCCACTATCCGCAAATTGGCATTATGCTGCAGCATACTGTACCTCAGCCTCCTGGAGCACCGCGTCTCGGAAGTAGCGGCTCAGGAAGCCGAGGGTATTGAGATCCACCTTTCGCCCGAGAATTGCCGAGAGCTCTGCCTCCATCTCGAAGAAGGCCAGCCCGGGGACGTGGCCTGGCTCGAACTCCACCAGCACGTCGACGTCGCTGTCGGGACGGAAGTCATCGCGCAGGACGGAGCCAAAGAGCGCGAGCTTGCGGATGTGGTGTTTCCGGCAGAACTCGGCGATGCTGTCTTGCGGAACCTGAATCTTCGCGCGGCTCACGATCATCCTCGCAGTCTGCACTCGTCGAGACAATCCTACCAGGAACTCCCGTCCCGGCCAATACCGGCGTCGAGATCATCCTCGTAGTAACGATTCACTGTCACGGTCGCCACTCCGAGGATACTGGATCCAGAGGGAACACGGGCCGGGGCAGGTTGCGGTAGGGGAGACGCTCGAGGACCTGATCTGTCAGCCCGGGGGTCAGGGCCATCAGCATCCGCGGGGCGATCCGCCGCAGGGCCGTGAACAGGTACCCCTGCTTGACGACAACCAGCTTATGCTCCAACGGCTCGATGCCGGCCTCGCGGAAGTGCTCCGGAGCCAGGAACGCGCGCCGCCGAGCCGTGAGGATCACCCGAACGCCCCGGACCCGGACAACGGCCAGATCGTCGGCTCCGGCGCCGTGAGCCGAGAGGTGCTCGACCCAGCCGGCCAGCTCCAGCGGCGGCGAGGTCACGGGATCCAGCTTCCCGCCGAGCATCAGCGTGACCATCGCGCCCACGCCGGCCTCGCGGCAGGCGGCCACGGCCTCAGGGTCGGGGATGGCCGCGCATACCGCGTCGGGCACATCCTTCGCCAGGAGGCGCTCGACGAACAGGGGCACGTCACCCGGAGCTCCCGCCGTCGGGTTGTCGCCGGAGTCGGTGATGAATACGGTCGGCTCGAGGGCCGCGCGGGCAATGTCGATACAGTGGTCCAGCGTCCCCGTTTCCACGTCGAAGGCGAACCGCTCGCGGGCCTCCCAGACCGCAGCGGCCAGACGTTCCGCTTGCCGCCGGGCCAGCGCCGCGTCCCCCCCGGCGACGGCGATCACGCCGGTCGTCGCGTAGGGCACGTCGGCCCAGGCAAAGCCCACCAGCACCGAGGCGTCCAGCATCCCCGGCGCCTGACTGATCTCCTCGACCAGGCGCACGAGGGAAGCCATCGGCTCGGCATCGGTGATCGCCTTCTCGCCCTGGAGGACGAGGGGCAGCTTCACCAGGTACGGGGCCGGCCGGATACCCCGCTGGAGGCAGCGCACGAGCAGGTTCAGGGCGCGCTGACGGGTCTGCCGGGCGTCCCGGTGGGGAGCCGTGCGGTAGCTGGTGAGCACGTCCGCCAGCGCAACCATCGCCGGGGTAGCGTTGGCGTGCAGGTCGAGGCTGACCGCGATCAGCATCTCGCGGCCGACTACCGCGCGGATGGCGGTCAGCAGATCCTCCTCGCCCTTTCCGATGTCCTCGACTTCCATGGAGCCGTGCAGCGCCAGGCAGACGCCGTCGACCGGGCCCGCCCCACGCAGGCGCTCGATCAGCTCACCCGCGAGCCGGAGGTAGGCGGCACGTTCCACCTGGCCGCCGGACAACTGAGCCTGGGCCAGCAGCGTCGGGACCAGATCTGCCCTGGCATCCGCGGCCACGCCGAACGCCCTGAGCAGATCATCGCCTCGACGGATGTCGAAATCGTCCAGGCGCGCCGGCAGCGGCGAGAAGGTGCTGCTCTCGTGGGTGATCCCCCCAACCGCGATGCGGAACCGGCCTGTCGTATCCACGATTACCTCCCGAATCAGGTGTAGTGAGCCGGGGCGCCGGATGGCGGCTTCAGGCCAGTGTTAGATCAATTCAGAGATGATCGGCCAGATACACCCACTTGAACTGGGGAAAGAGCGGCTGCAAGCGCCGTCTCCACTCCTCATCGTTGGACACGATGGCCTCGCACCCGGTGAGCAATCCGGAGGCCACGATGACCGCGTCCGGGACGCTCACGTTCTGCATCGCGCGCAGCGTCGCGGCGCTGGTGGCGACCTGAAGATCCATCGGCAACACGATCAGGTTCGGGAACGTCGTCAGGAAGGTGTGCATGCTACTCCCTTTCCCAGCTTCGGCGTTCGCCCTCGAGCCATCGGAGTGTATCTTCGTGAGTCCCAAACACGTGGCTGAGCCGGCCGGCGAAGGCCTCAGTCCAGTTGTCCGGTCGACGCATCAGAATCATCAGATCGTCTCCCAGGACCTCGACCAACAGACGATCGCCCCCTGGACCAACGGACCTGTCGTAACCCCTGCGCCGGGAGGCTAACCTGGTTCTTGCCGGTGATCCTGGTCTCCCCGACGGGTTGCAAGGCTTTCATCGATCTTCATCCCCCTCTTCCGGTCAGCATACAGGCGAAGCGCCAGGTTATCAAGGCCCATGCTCGATATCCTCCTTGCCAGATCGCCGATGCGGTCAACCGGCTGATGGTGGAGCAGGGGATCGGGTTCGGACCGACGAAGGGTCCAGATGGACCCTTCGTGCCTCGGCCCCCTCTCCGTTAGCGGAGAGGGGGCCGAGGGGTGAAACTGTCCCGCTTCCGGCGACTCGAAGGGAGCGCCTCCGGTCGGCGAGTGCACGTCGAGGTGAACGCTGTGAGGCCCGCCCGAAGGTCTGTAGGTATCAGAAAGTTTTTGATGGTTTTGGGGACACCCCAAACCCCGCCAGGACGGGCTCCGCCCATCCTGGACCTTCCCGGGACGCAGGTGAACTTTCCGAGACCTACTTAGCCGAGCTCAGTCGGGTCTTCCGGCAGCGCCACCGTCCGCCGCTCGGCCGCGGCCGTGTAGGCCCCCAGGATGACCTGGAGCACCCGCGCGGCGTGTTCCCAGGTGGCCTGGCCGGGCTCACCCGCCTGGATCACGTCCAGGAAGTGCGTCACTTCACGCGTGAACGTGTGGACCGGCTCGAATGTGCGCTCGGCTGGTGCCGGCTGGCCGTAGGGTGCGTGGACCAGCTTCCGGGCGTGGCCGGCGATGCTCCCCCGCTCGGCCGAGACCTGGAAGGACCACCCGTCCGGAGCGTTGGGGAAGGCCCAACTGGTGACCAGGAGGCCGATCATTCCGGACTCGAACCGCACCAGCACCACGCCGGTGTCCTCGCCCTCGAGCTCCGGCAGATAGAAGTTGGCGAGCATCGCCGTGACCTCGACCGGCCGGGAGTCGGCCAGCGCCAGGAGCCGGTAGGCGCCGTGCCAGCCCGTGTCCAGCACCTCGCCGCCGCCGGTCTGCATCTTGTCGAGCCGCCAGCTCCAGGAGCTCGCCCCCGGTGCCAGCGCGACCGGCGGCTGGCCGGTCTTGAACCCCGTGTTCCGGCCGGCCTCGGTCGAGCGAGCGAGGTACGTCTTGCCCAGTGTCCCTTCAGCCAGCAACTGGCGCGCCTCCACCAGGCTGGGCGTGAAGAGCTGGTTGTGTGCGCTCATGAAGGTGATGCCCGACTCGTCGATGGCCGACTTGATCTCCCGGGCCTCGGCCAGCGACAGGCAGAGCGGCTTCTCGCAGAGAACGTGCTTGCCCGCCGCCGCCGCGGCCAGGATGGACGGTCGGTGGAGGTGATGGGGCAGGCAAATGTCGACGGCCTCGACGGCCGGGTCGCCGAGGAGCGCCTCCAGGTCGGGATGGAGCCGGGCCCGGCCGCCGGCGAAGCGCTCCGAAACGTCCCGGGCCCGGGCCTCGGAGACGTCGGCCACCGCGACGATCTCGCCGCGTGGCACGTTGTTCTGCCAGGCCTGGGCGTGGGTCACGCCCATCCAGCCGGCGCCGATGATCCCCACGCGCGTGGTCATTGATGATCTCCTTCGGTGCTCAAGTCTCTTCGATCAATATCGGCCATACTCGCGGGCCGTTCGGACCAGCGTGAAGATGTTCTCGTCGGGAGTGTCTCGGCCACACTGGTCGCCGGTGGAGAGGATGAACCCACCCCCTTTGCCCGCGGCGTCGATGGCCTCTCGCGCGGCCCGGGCCACGTCCTCCGGCGTGCCGTGGAGCATCACCTCGGTGGTGTGGAGGTTGCCCATCAGCGACAGCCGGTGGCCGAACTTCTGCTTGACCTCGGCCAGGTCGCAGTCGCCCATCGGCGGCGGCTCCAGCGGGTTGATGCAGTCCAGGTCGCTCTCGCTGGCGAAGATCTCCACCAGTTGTCGCTCTTTGCCACACGAGTGGACCATTGTCGGGACGCCGGCCTCTTTGCACATTCGGGTCTGCTTCTGAAAGGTCGGCAGGTACAGCTCACGGAACGCCTGTGGCGTATTGAACGTCCACAGGCCCGACCCCCCGGTCAGGATGTAGTCCGGCCGGGCATCGATCGCCATCTCGGTCTTCCTGAGAGTCACCGCCGCCATCATCTCGATCAGCTCCAGGACGAGGTCACGGTGGTCGTGGTAGGCGTAGATCCCCGGCGCGAGCCCGCCGTCGAAGAGACCAAACAGGGAGCCCAGGCCCGGTGGGATGATCGCCATACCCACGACCCCGTCCTCGCCCACCTCGCGCCTCATGAGCTCCAGCTCCGAGGCGTCGTAGCCAGTGGGGATCGGGTACATGTGCCGCAGCTTGGGCATATCCTGCTCGACGTCCTTGACGAGCTTGCGAGTAAAGGTTGGAGGGTTGTCCGGATAGTAGGTCCGCTCGGTCCAGAGGTCACCGGCCGGCGTGTGGGTGGTCGTCCGGGTGATGATCCAGCCGTTCTCGCGGCGGACGATCTCTTCGCCGGACAACGTGAACTGGACGTCGTTCGGCGGATAGGTGTATCTCAGGTTCGCGTAGGTGAGCCAGCCATCGATGTCGTAGTAGCGCACGGCGTCCAGGTAGGCCCGCCAGAGGGGTGGGTCCTGGTAGAGGTAAATGTCCCAGAAGGGCTTACCGGTCAGCCGACAGGGGATCATGTTCGAGATGTCGGGCACGACCGGGACCACGTCCGGCTCCTGGTTGCGAATGGCAACGAGCATCCGCTCGCGCGAGCTCAGCCTCGCCTTCGTCGTCACTTCTTGCTCCTCACTCGGGACACCGATTCGGCATTGGTGCCCTCCGCCCTGACGGGCCCCAGAGCAGGGCGCCGTGGTCTTAAGCAAGCGGGTGACCTGACCGCCCTGGCCGGACCTCACCCCCTGGCCGCCGTTGCTGATCGAGTCCGACGCGGAGAGGGGAGAAGGGGACCGGACCTCACCCCCGACCCCCTCTCGTGCCTGATGGGGGCGGGCGCGGAGAGGGGGAGCCGCCACCCCCCTCCCCGCGTCGGGGAGGGGGGAAGGGGGGAGAGGTCCG
>JACPQP010000100.1 GCA_016190465.1 Chloroflexota bacterium | reverse complement strand
CCCTCACCCCTCGTCCCTCCCCCACGGGGAGAGGGATAGGGGGAGATACGGCTGACAGCTGATGACTGATGGCTACGGACTTACATGGGCGGCTCGGTCTGGGGCGGCACCCGATAGTACAGCATCAGCTCCCGGGCGAGTGTGCGGAAGATCGGCGCGGCGACCGTCTCCCCCCAGGGGGTGTCTTTCGGCTCGTCGATCTTGACCAGGATGACGAACCGGGGGGAGTCGGCCGGCCCAAAGCCGACGAACGAGGCGATCGTCGCCTGGGTGGTGTAACCCTGGCGGGTCGGGATCTCCGCGGTGCCCGTCTTCCCGGCCAGCCGGTACCCCGGCAGACGGGAGAGACGCACCTGGCCGCCGTCGACGGTCTCCACGGTGGCGACGAGCATCTGGGTGAGCGTCCGGGCCGTGTCCGCGCGGATCACCTGCCGGACGATAGTAGGCGAGTAGGTCCGCCTCTCCGCTGGACCGATCACCTCACGCACCACGTACGGCTTCATCAGCGTGCCGCCATTGGCCACCGCGGCGACGGCAGCCGCCAACTGGAGCGGTGTCACCGAGATCCCCTGGCCAAAGGCGTTCACCGCCAGATCAAACGGGTACCAGTCCGGGCCGCCGGGCACGCGGAGAAGGCCCGCCGCCTCGCCCGGGAGGTCGATGCCCGCTGGCCGGCCGAAGCCAAACGACATCACATACTGGTAGAATCGTTCGCTGCCCAGCTTCGTCGCCGCGAAGGCCGCCCCGATGTTCGACGATCGCTGGAGCGTTTGGGTCATCGTCTCCGGACCGGGTGGACGCCAGACGGCGTTGCGGACGATCCCCCCTCCATAGCTCAAGCTCCCCTGGTTCTGAAAGGTGGTGTCCGGGGTCACCGCCTGCGCATCCAGCGCCGCGCCCATCGTGATGACCTTGAAGGTCGACCCGGGCTCGTAGAGGTCCTGAATCGCCGGGATGCGGAACCGCGAGACGCTGGTCGCGGCGAAGAGGTTGGGATCGTCGAACCGGAACGTGGGGCGCGAAGCGATCGCGAGGACCGCGCCGGTTCGCGGGTCGAGCACGACGATGGTCCCCCCTGCCGCCTGATGGCGCTCCATCGCGCCGGCGAGCTCTCGTTCGGCGATGTGCTGAATGAACCGATCGATGGTCAACACGACGTCGGCGCCGTTGACAGGCGCCTCGCTCTCGCGTGGGCCGAAGGCGATCTCATCGCCGCCGGTGTCGCGCTCGGCAACAACCGAGCCGGGCTGGCCGGCCAGCTCCCGATCGAAGGCAAGCTCGATTCCGCTGAGACCCTTGCGGTCGGCCCCGACCACGCCGAGCACCGCGGCGGCCAGATCGCCCTCGGGATGGCCTCGGCTGGGCTCCGGCCGGAGAGAGATGTCCCAGAGACGGAGGGATCGGATGCGGTCCGCGATGTCGGCCGGCACCTGTCGCTTGAGGAGGGTGGGCGCGGGAGACCGGGCACGCAACTTCTCCTCGATCGCGGCGGCCGGCTCCCCGATCACCGGCGCCAACGCGGCCGCCACCCGCGCCGGATCGGTGATCTGGGCGGCGTTCGCGTACACCGACTCGAACGGCACATCCATCACCAGCGGCTGGCCGGCGCGGTCGCGGAGAGCGCCACGCACCGCCGGGACGATCTCGCGCCGCCAGTGCTCTTTGGCGGCGAGCGCGCGATAGTGGTCGTGGCGATAGATCTGGATGTAGAAGAGCTTGGCGACGAGGACGATCAGACAGCCGGTGATGATGGCATGCAGCGCATAGAGCCGCCAGGAGCGCGCCTCGACGTCATTGGGGGGGGGCGGCGGGGGGGGATTGATGGGTTGGTCGATCACTGCCCAGTGAGCCACTCCCACAGCACCTCCGGAGCAGAGAGAAGCGGCTGCCAGAACGCTGGCTCGGCATCGTCGGGGAGGCGCGCCGATTGGGGGGAGCTGACGGGCAGCACGGCGCCGATCTGGACGTAGATCAGCCGGTCGGGCGGCGCCATCTTGAGCTGCTCGCGGGCCGCGCGTTCGACTCGCGCCAGCGCTTGCGCCTCGCCCAGTCGGAGGCGAAGCTGGTCGTTCTGGAGCTGCCAACGGGCCTTCTCGGCTTCGAGTGACTGGATGTCGTAGCCCGTGGTGGCGATGCCACTGGCCTGGGTCAAGTAGAGCATACTGACCAGCCCGACGAGCAGCATGGCGGAGAAAAGCAAGAGGGGAACGCTCAGCGAGGGCTCGATCGCGATCGGCCGTGATATGGTCAGCGATCGCCCGTGCGGCTCGTTCAGGGGGTCACCTCCCGATTCGCTCGGCCGCGCGCAGCTTCGCGCTCCGACTCCGCGGGTTCCGCCGCACCTCCTCGGCAGACGGCGTGATTGGCCGCTTCGTGAGGACGCGCAGGCGCGGCTGATGGCCGCAGATACACACCGGCAGCGCTGGCGGGCAGATGCAGCCGCGAGCTTCGTTGCTCACGAACTGTTTGACGATCCGATCCTCCAACGAGTGAAACGAGATCACGACCAGGCGTCCGCCTGGCGCGAGCAACTCCACCGCCTGGGGCAGCGCCGCCTCCAGGTTCTCCAGCTCGCGGTTGACCGCGATGCGCAGGGCTTGAAATGTCCGGGTCGCCGGGTTCGTGCGCCCGCGAGCCGGCATGACCCGGGCGATCACGCTGGCCAGGTCACCTCCGGTCCGGATCGGCCGGCGCTGTCGCGCCTCGACGATGGCTCGGGCGATGAGTCGCGCTCGGGGCTCCTCGCCGTAGCGATAGATCCGGTCAGCCAGCGCATCGACGTCGAGCGTGGCGACGAGGTCCGCCGCGGTTGTCGGCTGTGACGGGTCGAAGCGCATGTCCAGCGGCGCCTCGGCCGCGAAACTGAAGCCGCGCTCGGGCAGGTCGAGCTGGAACGACGAAACCCCGAGATCAAAGAGAACACCGTCGGCCGGGGCGAATCCGTGCCAACGCGCGACACCTTCCAGTGAGGCGAAGTTCGCGGCGACGACCACGCACCTTCGCCGGTACGGCGCCAGACGCTCCTCAGCCAACGGGAGGGAGCGCGGGTCGGCGTCGAGTCCCAGCAACCGACCATCGGGGCCCGAGCGTTCCAGAATCCCTACCGCGTGCCCCGCGCCGCCGAGCGTGCAGTCGATGTAGGAGCCCCCACGCCGCGGGGCGAGATACTCGAGCACGGCATCCAGGAGGACCGGAACGTGATCCGCCATCTCCTCGCCATTCTAGGCTCGGCCATCGTGGTGTCAAGGCGTCGGCAACCCTGCGTGGCCAGCCCACCGTGGACTCTAACGACGTTCTAACTCCAATTTCCCGTGGTGGGATGGCACATACCTTGCCAGAGAGTCCAGTTTCGCCGAGGGGTTGCGTGAAATTGCTCGTGAGTGATCTGACCGATGACCAGGATTGGCTCCTCCGGGTGGCGGGCTTCGACCGGACCCGCGAACGCGGGGTCGAGACCCTGCTCACCGTTGGCCACGGCTACGCGGGCACCCGTGGCTCGCTCGAAGAGGGGAGCCGGGCATCTCTGCCGGGCACCTTCCTGGCCGGAGTCTTCGATCCGATTCACCAGGTGCCTGATCCACCGGACAGCCCGGCCGAAGCTCCGGCGCTGGTTGTTGCGCCGAACTGGCTGGCGCTCGCCCTCCAGATCGACGACGAGTGGCTCTCGTTGGACGAGCAAGGTCTGGCGCTGGAGCACGAGCGCGTGCTGGACATGCGCCATGGCGTTGTCGTCCGCCACTGGCGCCACCGCCAGCAGTCGGGACGCACCATCGAGCTCACGACCCTTCGCTGCGCCTTATTCCTGACGGGCGCGGACCGCCACGTCTTCCTTCAGCGCGCCTGGATCGCACCCGAAATGGGCGGCGGGCGCCTGCGGCTGACCGCGGCACTGGATGGACGAGTGACCAACGCGCTGCGACCAGGCCCGCCGCTCGTCCCGGTCCGGAGCGCGGCAACCCCGACTCCGGTGCTGCTCCTGCGAACGCCTCGCTCGCACATTCTCCTGGCGATGGCGCAATCGTGCTCGCTCCGGGGACCTGGCCTGGTGGACAGCCGCCGGGAGGTGCCGACCCACAGGGGGGCACCCACAGGGGGGTGCCCCTACATCCGGGGACCTGGCCTGGTGGACTGCCGCCGGGAGGTGCCGGGTCAGCACCGGACCCAAACCGAACCCCTCCGCGTAGTGGAGTCCTGGGAATGGCAGGCCAGGTCGGGTGAAACCTACGTCTTCGAACGACTGGTGTCCTCCTTTACCTCCCGCCAGGTGGCTGATCCGGCTGCCGCTTCCACGCACCACGTGCTCGGGCTTGTCGGCCTTACAGCGACGAGCAGCGACGTTGAGCAAGCGGGTGACCTGACCCCCCAGCCCGCCGTTCCTGAGTGGGCCCGACGCGGGAAGGGGGAGCCACCACCCCCCTCCCCGACGCGGGGAGGGGGGCAGGGGGGAGAGGTCCGTCCCTGGCTCACCGGGGTTCGTGGCGCGACGGCGAGTCGGCTGCTCGATGAGCACCAGGAGCGCTGGGCGGAGCGCTGGCGGGCGGCGGACGTCCAGATCGTCGGCGACTCCGTTGCCCAGCGCGCCCTGCGCTTCGCGGCCTATCACCTGATGATCGCCGCCGACCCTGAGGACGAGCACGTCTCGATCGGGGCGCGCACGCTCTCCGGGGAAGCCTACCGCGGCCACGTTTTCTGGGACGTCGAGACCTATATGCTGCCCTTCTTCATCTTCACCTGGCCGGCCGCGGCGCGGGCGCTGCTGATGTATCGCTACCATACACTGGACGGCGCACGGGCCAAGGCCAACCGGATGGGCTATCGCGGAGCGCTGTATGCCTGGGAGTCCGCCGCGACCGGGCACGAGGCGACGGCCCGGTGGGTTCGGACCCCCCAGGGCGAGGTCATCCCGATCTTCACCGGCCTCCGCGCTCACCACGTCTCCGCCGACGTCGCTTACGCCGTCTGGCAGTACTGGCGGGCCACCGCCGACGACGACTTCTTCCTGCGGGCCGGCGCAGAGATCGTGCTCTCGACCGCCTGTTTCTGGGCCAGCCGGGCCGAGCGCGACGCCCAGGGCCGCTATCACATCAGGGGAGTGATCGGCCCGGACGAGTACCACGAGCGGGTCGACGACAGCGCTTACACCAACGCGATGGCCCGGCTGAACCTGGAGTACGGGCGCGAGACCGTGGCCTGGCTGAGGCAGCACCATCCGCGCCACTGGCAGGAGATGAGCGACCGCCTCGACGTGAACGACCGCGAGCTCGCCCTTTGGAGCGACGTCGTCCAACGCCTGGCCATCAGCGATGACCCGCGAACCGGCCTGATCGAGCAGTTTGCCGGCTACTTCGCCCTGGAGGACCTGGACCTGCGCGCCTACGAGCCCCGGACCGCGGCGATGCAGGTGCTTCTGGGGCGCGAGCGCATCGCCCGGACGCAGGTGATCAAGCAGGCTGACGTCGTGCTGCTGTGTCACTTGCTTGGGGACCGCCTGGATCGGGAGGTCATCGCCCGGAACTTCGACTACTACGAGCCGCGCTGTGACCACGCCAGTAGCCTGAGCCCGAGCACTCACGCGTTGCTGGCCGCCCGGCTCGGCAGACTGGAGCTGGCGCGCCGCTACTTTCACCAGGCGGCGACCATCGACCTCGAGGACAGTATGGGCAACGCCGCGCTGGGCATCCACGCGGCTGCTTGTGGCGGGCTCTGGCAGGTGGTTGCCTTTGGCATTGCCGGGATGCAGCTCGCCGAGGATGGCCTCGCCTTCGATCCACACCTGCTCCCGGGCTGGCGATCGGTCGACTTCCCGGTGCAGTGGCGTGGGCGGCGGCTCGACGTCGCGATCCAGGCGGAGCCGGCGCAGGTCTGTTTCCGGCTGAGTGGCGAGGCCGGCCCGCTGTGGGTCCGCGTCGGATCCGGCCCGAAGGTCCCGCTCCGGCCGGGGGAGATGGCCCGCATCGATTACCGGGGTTCCGGCCCGGCGGAAGCCGCCGCGGCGGAACTCGGAGGTGAATGACTCGTGGACCAACGACGTCTCATCCTGGTTCCCCTCGATGGCTCGCCAGCCTCCAGGACCGCTCTGCCAGCGGCTCGGCGAGTGGCGGAGATCGTGGATGGCGAGATCTGTATCCTGCACGTCCGCGAGCAGCCGTCGGGCCCCGCACTCGGAGCGCCTATCCCTTCGCTGCCCTCACCCCCTACCCCTCTCCCCGTGGGACAAGATCAGGAACGGCGGCGAGGGGTGAGGGTGGCCCACGCCGCCAGCGCGGCCACGCTCACGTCGCAACTCGGCTTGACCGCGGCCGAGACCGCCAGCGCCACGCTCGTCGAAGCGGTCGGTGCGCCGGCGACGGCGATCGTGCGCACGGCGCAGGAGCGACATGCCTGGCTGATCGTCATGAGCACTCAGGGGGAGCGGGCCTGGCGAGCGCGCCAGCTCGGCAGCACGACGGCGGCGGTGATCCAGCAGGCCGAATGCGGGGTGCTCGCGATACGCCCGGACATGCCCGAATCTCGCCGCTCGCTCGCCTCGCTCGCCCGGGTGCTTGTTCCTCTTGACGGCTCGCCGGGCGCCGCCGCGGCCGTCGCGTTGGCAGCCGATCTCGTCAAGCGGACCGGTGCGCGCCTGGACCTGTTGCACGTGGCGACGCTCCACAAGCCACCGCCCGCCGAGCGGGGGACGATGGTCGGTCCTCGCTACCTCGACCAGCCAGGGCACGAGTGGTCGGCCTGGGCGCAGGAGTTTCTCCGTCGATTTGAACCGCTGCCCCAGGGCTGGTGCGCCCTTCCGGTGGAGCTGCACACCGCCCACGGCGACCCGAGCGAGGAGATCCTCCGATTCGCCCGCGAGCAGGGCAGCGACCTCATCGCGACCGCCTGGCGCCAGACGTTGGCGCTGGGCCGCGCCGAAGTGGTGAAACGGCTGCTCGCCGAGGCTCCCTGCCCGATCCTCTTCGTCCAGGCGGCGCACCCATAGACGGGGCGACGGGGGGACGGCCCTCACCCCCTGCCCCCTCCCCCAATACTGGGGAGGGGGTACGGCCCTCACCCGCGAGGGGGCGGCCCTCACCCTGGACGTCTCTCATGGGG
>JACPQP010000099.1 GCA_016190465.1 Chloroflexota bacterium | reverse complement strand
TTTTTGATGGTTTTGGGGACACCCCAAACCCCGCCAGGACGGGCTCCGCCCTTCCTGGACCTTCCCGGGACGCAGGTGAACTTTCCGAGACCTACTGAGGAGTCGCCAGTTGGCAGTTTTCAGTTATCAGTTGTCAGCAGGAGGCCTTCCAGTTCCTGCCTGGCGGTGCTGTCGCCTGAGAACTGGCAACTAACAACTGATGACTGACGGCTGATAACTGACGACTAAAGGTGGGAGAAGACGACTAGAGTGGCAACGAACGTTTACCTGCAGCACCACGTCCGGGATCTTGGGCTTGCGCCGCGTGGAAGGCGGCGGATCGAATGGGCTGCGACACAGATGCCGGTCCTGCACCTGATCCGTGGGCGGTTCGAGCGGGAGCGACCATTGACGGGAGTGCGCATCGCGGCCTGTCTCCACGTGACGACCGAGACGGCCAATCTCGTCCTGACGCTTCAGGCGGGCGGTGCCGACGTTACCCTGTGCGCCAGCAACCCACTGTCGACGCAGGATGACGTCGCCGCGTCGCTCGTCGCCGATCATAGCGTGCCGGTCTACGCGATCAAGGGTGAGGATAACGAGACGTACTATCACCACATCGCCCAGGCCCTGAATGCGCGCCCGCAGATCACGATGGACGACGGCTGTGACCTGGTGACGATGCTCCACCGCGAACGGACCGATCTGTTGGCGGACGTGATCGGTGGCACCGAGGAGACGACCACCGGGGTGATTCGGCTCCGGAGCATGCTGGCCGAAGGCGTCCTCAAGTACCCGCTGATGGCGGTGAACGAGGCGAATACCAAGCACCTCTTTGACAACCGCTACGGCACCGGGCAGAGCACGATCGACGGCATCATGCGAGCGACGAACGTGTTGCTCGCCGGTTCGACGTTTGTGGTGTGTGGATATGGCTGGTGTGGGCGCGGCATCGCGATGCGGGCACGGGGATTGGGTGCGAACGTCGTCGTCACCGAGGTCGATCCGGTCCGGGCCATCGAGGCGGCGATGGACGGTTACCGCGTGATGCCGATGATCGAGGCGGCGCCGATCGGCAGCATCTTCGTGACGGCGACCGGGAACCTGAACGTCATCGACGCCCCCCATCTGGAGCGGCTTCGCGACGGCGCGATCCTCGCCAACTCCGGACACTTCAACGACGAGATCAACCTCCCCGCGCTGCGCGCGCTCAGCGTGCAGGTGCGGCAGGTCCGCGACTTCGTCGAAGAGCACACGTACGCCGACGGCCGGCGGGTGTATCTGTTGGGCGAGGGACGACTGATCAACCTCGCCGCGGCCGAGGGTCACCCGGCGGCGGTGATGGATATGAGTTTCGCGAATCAGGCGCTGTCGGTCGAGCACCTCATCCGGCACCAGGCCGACCTGCAACCGGGAGTCTACGTCGTCCCAAAGCCGCTCGACGACGAAGTGGCGCGTCTGAAGCTCCAGTCGATGGGCATCGAGATCGACGAGCTGACACCCGAGCAGCAGCACTACCTGCGCTCGTGGCAATCTGGCACCTAGAGTTGATATGAGCCTGAGCTATGAGCCTGAGAAGGAGTCATTGGTGAGCAACTTGAGCTTGATGACCGCTTCGAAGATGCTGTTCACGTCGGAGTCGGTCACCGAGGGACACCCGGACAAGCTGTGTGATCAGATCTCGGACGCGGTGCTCGACGCGATCTTTGCCCAGGATCCCTACGCGCGGGTCGCCGCCGAGACGGCAGCGACAACCGGGCTGGTGATGGTCATGGGCGAGATCACGACCAGTTGCTACGTCGACATGCAGAGGATCGTCCGAGATACCGTCCGCGAGGTCGGGTATACCAGCGCCGCCTATGGATTCGACTTCGAGACGACCGGAGTGGTGGTATCGATCAAGGAGCAGTCGCCAGACATCAAGGTCGGCGTCGACAGGGCCCTGGAGGCGCGGACCGGCGAAACGACTGACGGTGAGATCGAGGCGATCGGGGCCGGCGATCAGGGGATGATGATCGGCTTCGCCTGCGACGAGACGCCCGAGCTGATGCCGCTGCCGATCTCGCTGGCCCACCGGATCTGCCGCCGACTGGCCGCCGTCCGCAAGGAACGGACGTTGGACTACCTTCGTCCGGACGGCAAGTCGCAAGTGACAGTCGAGTATTCGTACGGCAAGCCGGTTCGCATCGACACCGTCGTCGTCTCGGCGCAACACGAGCCGGTCGTATCGCACGACGTCATCGCGCGCGATATCGTCGAGCAGGTGATTTGCCCGGTCATCCCATCGCACCTGCTGGACGCGCGGACGCGCTTCCTGGTCAACCCCACGGGCCGATTCGTCATCGGCGGACCGATGGGCGACGCCGGGCTGACCGGCCGCAAGATCATCGTCGACACCTATGGCGGCATGGCCCGACACGGCGGAGGGGCCTTCAGCGGCAAGGATCCGACCAAGGTCGACCGGTCTGGCGCCTACGCGGCTCGCTACGTCGCGAAGAACGTCGTCGCCGCGGGCCTGGCCGATCGCTTCGAGATCCAGATCGCCTACGCGATCGGGGTCGCCCGGCCCGTCTCGATTATGATCGAAACGTTTGGCACGGCCAGGGTGCCCGAGTCGACGATCGTGAAGCTGATCGAGCACTATTTTGATCTGCGACCGGCGGCGATCATCCAGTCGTTGCGGCTGCGCCGGCCGATCTATCGACCGACCGCGGCCTATGGCCACTTCGGGCGTAACGACATCGATGCGCCGTGGGAAGCGACCGACAAGGCAGACCTGCTGCGGCTCGAGGCGGGCCTGTAGCATCTCGCCAGGGTGAGGGATTGGGGGCGAGGGCGCGGACCTCTCCTCCCTGCCCGCCGTTCCTGACCCGGGCCCGACGCGGGGTGGGGGATGGCGGCTCCCCCTCTCCGCGTCGGATCCACTCAGGAACGGCGGGCAGGGGGTGAGGTCGGCCCCCGGTGCCGCCCCGACGGAGGAGGGGTATGCAGGCAGTCATCCTGGTCGGCGGCGAGGGGACACGACTGCGTCCACTCACGGTAAACGTGCCGAAGCCCATGATGCCAGTGGTCAACCGGCCATTCCTCGAGCACGTCGTCGACTACCTGAGAGGACATCGGATCACCGACGTGATCCTGAGCATGGGCTATCGGCCAGCGGTGATCGAGCAGTACTTTGGGGATGGCCGAGACTTCGGCATTCGGCTGACCTACGTCGTCGAGCAGTCGCCACTGGGGACGGCTGGGGGTGTCAAGAACGTCGAGCCGTACCTCGACGGCGACACGCTCTTTGTTTTCAACGGCGACATCCTGACCGATCTCGATCTCGGCGCGATGCTCGCCTTCCACCGCGAGCGGCAGGCCCAGGTGACGATCTCCTTGACCCCGGTAGAGGACCCGACGGCCTATGGGCTGGTGGAGACCGATGCCTCGCGGCGGATCACGCAATTCATCGAAAAGCCAGGGCGCGATCAGATCACGACGAACCTGATCAACGCGGGCACCTACATCCTCCAACGGGAGGTGTTGAGCCACGTGCCAGCGGGCACCTATTCTATGTTCGAGCGGGGTCTCTTCCCGTTGCTGCTCGAGCGCGGCGCGCCAGTGTATGGCTACGCAGCCGATGGCTACTGGCTCGACATCGGGACGCCAGCCAAGTACCTTGCCGCTCACCGCGACGTGCTCGCCGGCCGAATCGCGTGGCCGATCCCTGGCGAGCCAGTGATAGATGGGGTCTGGGCAGGCAGGGATGCGGTGATCGACCCGACGGCACGGCTCGTGGGACCGGTGGCGCTCGGGGACCGGGTGCGAGTTGAGGCCGGAGCGCAACTCATCGGACCGGCGACAGTGGGAGACGATTGCGTCATCGGAGCCGAGAGCACGATTGAGGATGCGATCATCTGGGCGGGTAGCCAGATCGGCCCGAGAGCAACGCTTCGTCGGTGTGTCGTCGGCGCGGGGTGCACGATTCACGCCGACGTTGCGATCGCCAACGGGGCCGTCGTCGGCGATCACTGCTCAATCGGCTCGGGCAACCGGCTCGATCAGAACATCCGGGTCTGGCCCTCTCGGACCCTGGAGCCGCAGACGATCACTTTTTAGCCAGGTAGCCGTCAGTAATCAGTTGTCAGCCGTCAACAGCCTGGCCTGATTCTGAGGATTGAGGCACAATCTGCCGCCGTGTTCCTTGGGGTTTGGTATCGAATACGAACTGTTGGCGTCGACTAGCGCTCGGTGACTCGGGTCGTCACTAC
>JACPQP010000101.1 GCA_016190465.1 Chloroflexota bacterium | reverse complement strand
GCCGCGGCGGGCTTGGCCGGCTCGGCCGGCTTGGGCGCGGGGGCCGGGGTGGGCGTGGGCGGCGCCGCGGGCCCGCAGGCGACCAGGACGGCCGTGCTGGCCGCACCCAGGGTGACGAGCTTCACGAACTGCCGACGGTTGCTGAGCTTCTGAACCTGCATTGTTCTCTTACCTCCTGCGCTATTCAACCTCGCCGGCAAACTCCGTACGATGCCGGCGGACGGGGCCAGTACCACCCGGACGGGAAATGCCGCGTGGGCTACGCCGGATCTCGCGCGGGCGAGAACTCCGTGACAATGCCTGACCTTACCACCTCCTCAACGCTCATCCTCCAGGAGTCCCCAAACCCAGACTCGACCATCATCTAGCGGGTAGGCAAGCCACAGTAGTCGCTCGCCGTCCTCGGGACTATCAACGACCCGCCAGACCGCTGAAGACGACGCCTCGGATGAAGTACTTCTGGCCGACGAAGAACACCACGATCACCGGGATCGACATCAGGAAGGCCCCGGCCATCAGAAGGTTCCAGGCTGTCGCGTACATACCGACCATACTGTTCAGGCCGACGGCGAGAGTCATGTTGTTCCGGTCACTCAAGTAGATCAGTGGATGGAGGAAGTCGCCCCAGACCCAGTTGAACGAGAAGATGACGATGCTCGCCAGGACCGGCCACGAGAGTGGCAGGATGATTCGGAAGTAGATCGTGAGCGGCGATGCGCCGTCGACCTTGGCCGCTTCTTCAAGTTCGTAAGGGATGGTCAGGAAGAACTGTCGGCAGAGGAAGATGAAGAAGGCCCCGCCCCCGAACCAGGCCGGCACCCAGAGGGGCAAGTTGGTGTTGACCCAGCCCAGATAGCGGAACACGATGAACTCGGGGATGAGGGTGACGATGCCGGGCAGCATCAGCGTCGACAGGCAGACCCCAAACAGCACGTTCCGGTACGGGAAGCGCAGGCGCGCGAAGGCATACCCCGCCAAGCTCGCCGTGAACACTCGGCCAAGGATGGTGAGGATGACGATGACCAGGCTGTTCCAGGTCCACAGGAGGAAGGGAACCAGCCGGAAGATGTCGGCGTAGCTTTGCCAGACGAACGGGTTGGGGATGAGCTCGGGGCGGAGCGAGAACTCCTTCCCAGCCGCCTTGAACGAGGTGGAGAGCATCCAGATGTACGGCATGGCGAGCACGACGCCGATGGCCGCGAGGACCAGGTAGCGCAGGACGAGCCCCGCCGGGCGCGACCAACGGCCCTCCTGGGCCTGTCGGAACGGGCCGACCGCGTTCCGGACCGCCATCTGGTTCGTCAACGACACGACTTCCCTCCCCGGCAAGGGCTCAGCCAGAGCCTTCGCCGCCCGTCTCGTAGTACACCCAGCGACGACTGCCCAGGAACTGGAGACCGGTCAGCGCCAGGACGATCAGGAACAACAGCCAGGCCAGGGTCGAGGCGTAGCCCATCTCGAAGAAGTGGAACCCCGTGGTGTACAGGTAAAGCACCAGGAAGAGCGTCGAACGCACCGGGCCGCCGCTGGTGGCGACGTAGGCCGCGGTGAAGATCTGGAAGGACCCGATCATCCCGATGACGAAGTTGAAGAGCATCGCCGGGCTGATCATCGGCAGCGTGACGTTGAGGAACTTCTTCCACCGGCCAGCGCCATCCAGGGCCGCGGCCTCGTAGAGCACCTCGGGCACGCCCTGGAGGGCCGCCAGGAAGATAATGGCGCTGCTGCCGAAGCCCCAGAGGTCCATCAGGATCAGCGCCGGCTTCGACCACTCCGGGTCGCCCAGCCAGCGTGGCCCTTCGATGCCGATCTGCCGCAGCAGGATGTTGAGGAGCCCATAGTCCGGGTTAAGGATCCAGACCCAGAGGACGATGTAGGCCACCGAGGGGGTGACCGAAGGCAGGTAGAAGAGGGTGCGGAATCCGCCGATCCCCCGGATCTGCTGGTTCAGCAGCATAGCAAGGCCGAGAGAGATCACCAGCCGGAGCGGCACGTAGATGAACGTGTAATAGGCCGTGTTGTAGATGGCGGTGGTCACAAAGGGGTCTTCAATCAAGGTCCGCAGGTTCTCCAGACCGACGAACCGGGGCGGGCTAAGGATCTTCCACTCCATAAAGACGAGAGCGAGAGAGAACAGCATCGGTCCGGCGACCCACAGCAGGAACCCCAGCATCCACGGCGCCACGAACAGCAGCCCGTAGATTGCTTCCTGCCGCATCAGGCTGGAGTGACGCTTCTGCATCCGGGGCACGGCCAGGTCGATTCGCTCGGAACGGGCCATCGCTCTCCTTTCCGCGGCCGGCAACAGATCGCTGATGCATTACACCATCTATCTCGTATTGCGCAGTCTACCACGGGGCCAGGGCCTTGTCAATACGCCTCGATCGCACATCGTCGATCGCGCGTTGGAGGCCTGCGGATGAGCGCAGATACACGGAGATCCCAATTGGTCTCATCTGCTAGCCCTCGGAGCCCACGTGTGGTTTCTCTGGGTTCCCCGGCGGCAGCAGCTCAAACCGGCCGATGGTGTCGTGGCTGCGCTTGCCCCCGGTCCCCTGCGGACTCTCGTATGTAGCGCAGGCTCTCGCGCGCGACCACCGCCGGATCCAACGAGTAGTCAAAGACCTCGACGGATATGTACCCCGTGTAACCGACCTCTCGCAGGGCCTGGAAGATGGGGACAAAGTCCGTCGTGCCGAAGCCAGGGCCACGGAGGTTGGCGTCGTTCGCGTGGAAGTGGGCCAGGTAGGGTGCGGCCATCTGGATCAGCTCCCCGGGAGGAGCCAACTCCGAGCACATACTCTTGACGTCGAGGACCATTCGCAGATTCGGGCTACCGATTGCCCGGACCAGTCCGACGACCTCGGCGGTCGTGGTCATGAAGTTGGTGTACTCGAGGGGCAGGGCTTCCAGACAGAACGTGACGCCGGCTATCTCGGCAGCACGAGCACAGGCGGAAAAGGTCTCCAACGCTAACCGGCTGGCCTCGGCATGACCTAGTCCCGGAAGAACGTCTCGCTGCTTTGGCGAGCCGAACACCAGGATCTTCCCGCCCAGGTCCGCACAGGCATTGACCAACTCGGTCAAGTAAGTCACGGTCCGGGCTCGGACTTCCGGATCCGGGTGGCTGATATGGAGACCCGATGGGCCGACAAGGAGCCAGTGGAGACCGGCGATCTGGAGCCCGCACGCGCTGGCGCTCCGCGCGATCTCGCGCCTTCGCTCGACGGGGAGATCAAAGATGCTCGGCGCCAGGGTGTAGGGGGCCAACTCCACGGCATCGTAGCCAACTTCGGCGACCAGTCGAAAGACGGACCCCAGGTCCCAGCCCTGGAACATCTCGTTACAGATGGCGAAGCGCATCGTCCCCAAGGTCAAACCTCCGTACGTACTCATCCGACGAGTCTGTCTGAGTTGAACTTGCGAGCAGCCTCTCACCGATTCTCTTCGAGGGCCTCGATCAATGCGATGACGTTGCCGATCGGCGTGTGCGGGACGAGGTAGTTCGAGACGCCGACGATCACACCGCCCATGGCGTCCTGGAACGACCGCTCCAGGAATTCGTCGTGGGCCCTTTCGCCGTTCCACCAGGCGGTGGCCTCACGCCACTGCTGGATGCCCCCGCCAACATATGCCTCGTGGCCGATCAGGGCACTCGCTCTTTGCAGTTCAATCTCCCACCCCAGCCACAGTCATACGTAATGCCGACGCGGACTCGCGATCGAGGAACAGGCAAGCGTGCGGCGTCTGGCGCAGGATCGAGGCCGGACACGCCGGGCTGATTGGACCGAGAAGCGCCCTGCGCACGGCTTCCGCCTTGCGCCTCTCGGGCACCAGGCACAGCACGTGCCTGGCGCTCCGAAGCGCCGGTATGGTCAGCGTCAAGGCGTGGGTCGGCACCTCTCCAAGTGAGCCGAAGTGTCCCTCGCCCACCTGCTGACGTCGGCAGGCGTCCTCCAGTTCTACCACCCTCACCCAGGTCGGGTCGTTGAAGTCGGCCGCTGGCGGATCGTTGAAGGCAAGGTGGCCGTTCTCCCCGATGCCCAGGCAGCAGAGATCCGCCGGGTGCGCCCGCAGAAGGAGCTCGTATCCTCGGCAGGCAGTCTCGGAATCGCTCGGGTGGCCCGGTACCGGGAAGAACGAGCCGTAAGGCACGTGGTCGAGGATGTGCCGGCGGAGGAAGTGGGGAAAGCTCGCCGGATGGCCCGGGGGCAGGTTCAGGTATTCGTCCATATGGAACACTGTCACCCCCGGCCAGGGGATAGCAGGCATCTCGCGCAAGGCGTGGAGAAACGTGAGTTGGGAGTTGCCCGTGGCGAGGATAACGTTGGCCGTCCCACGCTCGGCCACGACCCCCTTGATGATTGCTGCCGCTGCCTCGGCAGCCGCCTTCCCCAGTTGCTCGTTCGTCGAGTAAACGCTGACCCCAAGCTGGTCGAAGGTGAGCTCGCGGATTGGTCTGCTCGTCATGGTACCGGTCCTTTCCTATGGTCACACTTGGCGTGCCGACACGCCTAAATGATCCGGCGCGAACTGCGCGGCGCGGTCGAATGCTCCCTGCGACGGGTGACCGAGGAGCACGCCCAGTGCCGGACTATTTAGCTGAACTGCGGGAGATAGGTCTGGTGTGCGGTCAGCAGTCGGCCGAGCATCTCTCGCGCCTGGCTGGTGGAGACCGACGACATCAGCGGGTCGGCCAGGAGCGCTTGCAGTGCCACGTGCCGGTCGCCAGTCAGCGCAGCCTCCACCACGAGCTCTTGTTGCGCCAGTCGCGCGCCGCACATCGCCGCGATGCCCTTGGGCAACTCGCCCACGGCCAACCCGCGAATCGTCCCGCCCCAGGCGACCGCCGGCATCTCGACCACGGCATCACTGGGCAGATTGAGTACCTGCCCCCGGTTGGGCAGGTTCGCGGTGAAGCCCATCTCCAGACCTGCGCTCATCGCCGCGATGAGATCCATCGCCATCCCCGCTTCGCCAACTGCCGCGATGATTGGTTTCAGCGGCAACTGTCCCATGGCTCGTCGGCGCAGCGTCTCCTCGTCGGCGGCACGCGCGTTGATGAACTCGTCGGCTGGCCAGGGGGAGAGTCCCCAAGCTTGCCCTCCCGCCGAGGCGGCGTTCAGGAAGCTGGGAAAGAACTCTGCCACGTGGATGTCGGCTGGGGAAGGGTAGAGGCCATACAGGCGGAGCAGCTCAAAGCTCACGGGCTCGGCGTTGACACCCACAGTCTCCAATCGTGCCCAAAGAAGCGGGTAGGCATCCTGTCCATCCAGTTGCAGCTCGGTTAGCCAGGAGGCGTGGTTAACGCCCGCGCAGCGCGTGGTCAGCCGCTCGGGGGGCACTCCCAGATAACCCGCGAGGAAGATTCGGGCCATCGACACGCCGTCGCAGAGGCCGACAACCTTGACGCGGGTCTCCCGTCCCAGCGCGCGGCAGACCGGCGTGAGCGGATTCGAGTAGTTGAGGAACCAGGCGTCGGGACAGCTCCGCTCTAACTGGCGGGCGATCGCCAGCAACGGAGGTACAGTGCGGAGGGCTCGGGAGAGCCCCCCGGGGCCGGCGCGCTCCCCTTTGGTTTGCACCACGCTGTACTCCAGGGGAACCTCGACGTCGATCCGGCGGGCCGCCAGCCCCCCCACGGAGATGGCCGAGATGACGAAATCGGCGCCGTCGAGCGCCTCGGCCGGATCGAGCGTCGCCTCGACCTGGAGACCCACGCCCGCTTCGACGATCATCCGTGTGGCGAGGGCACGGGTGAGCTCCAGCCTGCCTGGCGTGTGGCCGAGCAGGACGAGCGTGGCGTCACTTAGCTCCCCACGTCTGATCGCCCCAGCGATGAGCCCGCCGCCGAAAACGACGCTGCCCGCCCCGATCAGGACAATACGTCTTCCCTGCATAACAAGCCTCCCTGATTGCGATAGGGCCGCTACCCGATGGCTTGCACCTTTGCCATCCAAGAGATCACGTGGGCTGGCCCTTTCAGGCTCTGCACACGGCACTACGCTCAGCTGGTGGCCTGACCAATCAGTCCCGTAAGCACGCCGTGCTCGTGAGCGGCGCACAACATCACTGCCTCCTTGCTGGGCCAGCGCATCTCGCACTCGCACGACAGATAGCCCCGGTAGCCCAGCCGATAGAGAGCCTTGAACGCCGGTAGATGGTCTACTTCGCCTTCCCCCGTCAACTTGAAGGCGATGAGGCCCCCTCGCCATTGTCGTGAGGAAGGATAGGTCTT
>JACPQP010000106.1 GCA_016190465.1 Chloroflexota bacterium | reverse complement strand
GCGTCGGGGAGGGGGGAGAGGTCCGCGCCCTCGCCCCCAGGTGACCGTAAGTTAGCGCCTATGGGGCGAGGGGGTGAGGGGGCGTTTATCTGTGTTCATCTGCGGTTTCATCTCCATAGCCGCGGGCTTCGCCTACGCCAGCTCGAGGGTACAGCGCTGAGAGCGATCCTGCTGTTGGCAGTCCTTTCCGCCGCGCTTGTCGGATGCGCCCGCTCGACCATCGCGGTGATCGCGCCCGGCGCGACCTCACCGCGGGGGTCTCCGACCGCCGGCTCAGCCCCGCCGTCCACGCTGGACGCCCCCTCGCCCCGTCGCCCCCTCGCCCCGTCGACCCCGGACGCGGCGGTCCCCACCGCGACGGCAGCTCTGACACCGACGCCGGGCCCGCGGCCAATCTCCTACGAGGTCATCGCCCCACTCGACGCCAGCCAGCGCCGGCAGCCGCTCCCGGTCGTGGTCGCGCTCCACGGCCAGGGGGGCAACGGTCGCGATTACAGCCGCTCGCTCGGCGAGATCGCCCGGCGCGAGGGCTGGGTGCTGGTGGCGCCGACGGTGCCCTATCGCGACTGGCGCGACGTCGACCAGGTCCGGCGCGACGGGGCGGAGGTGATCCCCTGGTTGCGGGGCCTGATCGACCGGCTCGGCGACGAGACCGGGCTCCGGCTGGCGCCACGGGCGGTGCTCTACGGTTTCTCCCGGGGCTGCCAGACGGCCCATCGCTTCGCCCTGTTCTATCCGGAGCGGGCGCAGGCGGTCGTCTGTCTGTCGGCTGGAACATACACCCTGCCACAGAACGCCGGGCCGATCGAGCCGGTGCCATCACCCCTTATCTATCCCTTCGGCGTCGCCGATATCGAGCGGTACACCGGACGACCGTTTCAGCCCGATCGACTCCGCGAGGTCTCGTTTTTCGTCGGCGTCGGCGAGAACGACAACCGCGTCGAGGAGCTTCCCCGGATCTGGGACCATCTCGGGAGGACCCGGGTTGATCGCGCCCAGACGTTCGTCCAGGCGCTTCGCCACCTTGGCACCTCCGTGCGCCACGTCGTGTTCCCGCGCACCGGGCACGAGGAAACGGTGGAGATGCGCGCCCAGGCCGTGGCGTTCGTGCGCGGTATCGTGCAATAGGCTGAGTTCCGAGTGCTGAGTACTGAGTGCTGAGCACTCAGCACTCAGTCAGGAGACGGTGTTGACAGCGCGGATACTGGTGATTGACGACGATCGGAAGATAACCAGCTTGCTGCGGCGCGCCCTGACGTACGAGGGGTACACGGTCGCGGTGGCCAATGACGGCATCCAGGGGCTCCAGCAGGCACGGGAGTCGCCTCCCGACCTGGTAATCCTCGACATCACGATGCCGGGGCCGGATGGGTTGGAGGTCTGCCGCCGGCTGCGGGCGGTCGAGGAGGTGCCGATCATCATGCTCACGGCCCGCGACGAGGTGCCGGATCGAGTCGCCGGTCTCGACGCGGGCGCCGACGATTACGTCGTCAAGCCGGTCGCACTGGAGGAGCTGTTTGCCCGGGTGCGAGCCCAACTCCGGCGCCGGGAAGTGAAGTCCACGACGTCGCTGACATTCGGGGACCTGACGCTCGACCTTGGGGAACGCGTCGCCCGGCGGGGAGAGCGCGAGATCGAGCTGACCACGAAAGAGTTCGAGCTGCTGGCGCTGTTTCTCCGTCACCCCCGCCAGGTGCTGACCCGGGACCTCATTCTCGAACGGGTATGGGGATACGACTTCGGCGGACAGACGAACGTGCTCGACGTCTACGTCGGGTACCTGCGCACCAAGCTGGAGGCGAGCGGTGAATCCCGGCTCATTCAGACCGTGCGTGGGGCGGGCTACGTGCTGAGAGAGGCGACGTGAGGCCATGTCGATACGCCTGCGGCTGACGCTCTGGTACTCGGTGATCCTGGCGATCACGCTGTTCTTCTTCAGCGCGCTGCTCTACACCGTCTTCGACCGGACGCTCCGGCTCGACGTGGACGCGTCGCTGGAGGAGCGCGCCGACGACATCACCCGGGCGGTACGCGTGCGCGGCGACATCTCGTTCTTCCCCCGGCGGGTGACCTTGCCGCGCACGGAGGCCTTTGCGGCTCCCACGCTGTACGTGCAGCTCGTCGACCTGAACGGGCAGGTCGCCGAGCGTTCGGAGAGCCTGGCCGACGCGTCTCTCCCGGTCGACGCCACCATCCTCGAGAGCGCCCGCGCGGGTGAGGCGACGCACACCACTATGGAGATCCGCGGCAGGCACGTTCGGTTGTACACCGCGCCGGTCGTGATGGGCGAGACGGTCGTGGGGATCGTGCAGGTCGGCCGCTCGCTGGAGGTCACCGAGGCGACTCTGGGCCGCCTGCGCAGCATCATGCTGGGGAGCAGCCTGGTGATCCTGATCATTACGGGCGGTGCCGGCTGGCTGCTGGCACACACGGCGTTGCGGCCGATCGACCGGATCACCCACGAGGCGCACGAGATTGGGCAGGCGCAGCACCTGAGCCGGCGCCTGAAGCTACACCCGCACCCGGATGAGATCGGGCGGCTGGTCCACACGTTCAACGACATGCTCGAGCGGATCGAGTTGTCGTTCGCGGCGCAGCGGCGCTTCGTCTCCGACGCGTCACACGAGCTGCGGACGCCTCTGACGACCATCCGGGGCAACATCGAGATGCTGCGGCGGAACGGGCATCTCGATCCACTCGATCGCGAAGAATCGTTAGGCGACATCGCGAGCGAGACGGACCGCATGGCGCGGCTGCTGAACGGGCTACTGGCGCTCGCCCGCGCCGATGCTGGGCGCCACATCGAGCTGTCCTCGGTCAACGTCACCCAGGTGGCCTCCGAGGCATTTCGCCAGATGCAGATCGTCGCCGCCGACAAGGTCATCGAGCTCCGCTTCCTCGACGGTGGCCTGCCTCACGCGGCGACCCAGTCGCGCGGGAACGCCGATTCGCTCAAAGAGCTGTTCCTCATCCTCCTCGACAACGCGATCAAGTACACTCCGCCCGGAGGGTCGGTTGACGTGCGAGTCGGACGGAAGGGCCGCTGGATCACCGTCGGAGTGACTGACACCGGAATGGGCATCGCGGCGGAAGACCTTCCGCGCATCTTCGATCGTTTCTACCGTTCCGCGTCCGCTCGGACGCAGGATGGGACCGGACTGGGGCTGGCGATCGCCCGGTGGATCGTCGACGAGCACTCCGGCCGCATCTCGGTCGAGAGCACCCCGGGCAAGGGCACCTCGTTCGCCGTCTGTCTGCCGGTGTGAATCGCCCACAGCCGCTTGAAACCTGCTATGCTATACGCCAGCCATACTACCGCTTTCTGCCGGTGTGAATCGCCCACAGCCGCTTGAAACCTGCTATGCTATACGCCAGCCATCCTACCGCTTTCTGGAGAAGAAGATCGCTCGTGAAAATAGTCGACACGCTGTGGACCGAGCACAACGCCGTCCAGTTGGTCCTCGCCCAGGCAAGGCGGGCCGCGGCTGAGACGGAGCGCGGAGTGCCGGTCCCGGCGGACATCTTCGCCGACGTCCAGGAGTTCTTCGCCATCTTCGTCGACCGGTGCCATCACGGCAAGGAGGAGGCGGAGATCTTCCCACGCCTGGCGGCTGGCAGCACTGCCGCACTGATCCAGCGCATGGAGGCCGACCACGCCACTGGGCGGAGGCTAGCCGCGGCCTACGCGGATGCGGTCCGCGCATACCGACCGGGTGACGCCGCGACGGGACAGCGTCTGGCCGAGGCGGTGCGGGCCTACGCGGCATTCCTCAGCGACCACATCGACCTCGAAACGCAGGAACTCTTTCCGGCCATCGAGCAGCAACTCGCCGACCAGGACCACGCGATCGCCGAGGCGTTCGAGGGGATCGAGATCAACCGGATCGGCCCGGGCACCCACGAACGCCTCCACGGGATGATCGACAGCCTGGGGCCCCGAATCGCCCCCTGGATGCCAAAGGGATAGTTGCGCAAGTGGAAGCAGCGATGAAACCCCGCGAACGGGTGATGGCAGCTCTCAACCACGAAGAACCGGACCGTGTTCCCATCGACCTGTCGCAGGCCGGCGGCGACGGCATCACACTAACCGCCTACCGAAACGTGCGCCGCCACCTGGGACTCCCCGATCTCCCCGTTCAGGTCGATTCCAAGCTGGCGCAGACGGCGGTGGTCCACGAGGACATCCTGCGGCGCTTTCGGGTCGACTTTCGCCAGGTCGAACTGGGCGCGCCCGACGGCTGGAAAGACATCCCCCTCGGCGAGGACAGCTACCAGGACGAGTGGGGCGTCATCCGGACCCGGCCGCCGCACGGCTTTTACTACGATCTGACGGCCTCCCCGCTGGCGGAGGATGGGAGCCTCTCCGCCATCGAGCGGCATCGCTGGCCCGATCCCGACGATCCCGGCCGCTACCGTGGCCTGCGCGAGCGAGCCCGGCAGCTCCACCAGGAGTCAGACTTCGCCGTCGTCGTGAACCTCAACTGCGCCTTCTTCCTGCGCTGCTGCGAGCTGCGGGGCTGGGAGAACTTCTACGTGGACCTGGTCGGGAATGTGGAGTTCGCCGAGGCGCTGATGGACCGCTACCTCGACATCCGCCTGGCGATTGCCGAGCGGGCGTTGCGGGAGGTGGGCGAGTACGTCGACATCGTCTTCGTCTCCAGCGACGACCTGGGCATGACGGACCGCACCATTCTCCGCCCGGACGTCTATCGTGCGCTCGTCAAGCCCCGGCAGCGGCGCACCTTCGATTTCTTCAAGGCTCGCACCCCCGCCAAGCGGTTCTTCCACACCGACGGCGCGGTCTACCCGTTCCTACCGGACTTCGTCGAGATGGGGGTAGAGGTACTCAACCCGATCCAGGTCTCGGCCAGGGGTATGGGCGACACGAAGAAGCTCAAGCGCGAGTTTGGGGACAAGCTCGCCTTCTGGGGAGCCATCGACACCCACCAGGTGCTGCCCTACGGCAAGCCCGCCGACGTGCGCGAGGAGGTGAGGCGCCGCATCGGCGACCTGGCCCCTGGTGGCGGCTACGTCCTCTGTTCCGTGCACAACATCCAGCCCGAGGTGCCGCCGGAGAATGTGGTGGCGATGTTCGATGCCGCCGACGAGCTCGGGCGGTATCCCCTCGATCTCGACTGAGAGCACCTCATACTGGCCGAGGGTACGGAGCTGAAACCGCAGATAGACGCAGATGCACGCAGATAGTTGACTGCTTATCTGTGTTTATCTGCGTTCATCTGCGGTTACCGTTCGTGCCTGGTGCTACTGACGACTGATAGCTGACGACTACTTAACAGCGGAGGAGCATCGAGAGTGGTTACCCCCGTGCGCATCGGTCTGATCGGTTGCGGGAACAATATGGCGACCCACGTGCGGCGGCTGTCTGCCCACCCTGAGGTGGAGATCGCCGGGCTGGCCGATCCCAGCCCCGGGAGCATCGGCCGTCTCGTCGAACGGCAGCCCTCGGTCGCGGGCCTGCCGACGTTCTCGACGGCCGAGGAACTGCTGCGAGCCGAGCGGCCCGACGCGGTCGTCATCAGCACCCCTCACGCGTTCCACTTCGACGGGATCATCATCGCCCTGGAGTACGGCTGCCACGTGCTGGTCGAGAAACCGATGGTCTCGACCGTCGCCCACGCCCGCGAGGTCGTCGCCCGCTGGCGAGCCTCCGGCAAGGTGGTCTCGGTCTCCTATCAGCGCCGGTATCAGCCGACGTTCCGATACATGCGGCGCGTGGTCGAGTCCGGACAGATCGGCGACGTCCAGTTCGTCCAGGCGCTGCAAAACCAGAACTGGTACGAGCGCCAGCGCGCCGCGCAACTCTGGCGGATCCAGCGGGAGATCTCCGGCGGGGGCCAGCTCAACGACTCCGGGAGCCACCTGATCGACATCCTCCTGTATACGGTCGGCCAGGGCATCCGCAGCGTGTACTGCCAGCAGCAGAGCTTCGACCTCCAGGTCGACGTGAACTCGTCCATGCACCTGGTCTTCGAGAACGGCGCCTTCGGCTCGGTCGCGATCGTCGGCCACGCGCCGGGCATCGGCGGTCAGGTGTGGGAGGATATCACCATCTACGGCACTCGGGGATCGATCGGTTACCGGCAGATGGGCCAGCCTTTCCAGCCAACCAGCCCGCCGACGCGGACCACCGCGCTGGAGCTGCGCCTCCACACAGGTGACCAGGAGCTCCCGATCGGCGAGCTGCCGGTGGGGACCGACCCAGACGTGGCCTTCGTCGAGGCGATCCGCGACCGCGGAGCGGTCGAGTCGACGCCGGAGGATGGGCTGCGCGTCGCCGAGTTGACCGAGGGTGCATTTGAGTCAGCCAGACTGGAGAGATCGATCACGGTTGCCGAGCTGGTCAACGCCCAACGGCAGTAAGGCCGGTCGCGCCCCTCGATCTGGTATAATCTCGCGGACCGCAAATGCCTGGCAGGATTTGTGCCGGTGGGCAAGCGGTGGGGGCGAACCGCGTGTTCGCCCCCACGACCACGCGGCATAATAACTGCCAGGCTGGCGCGTTCGGGAGGGATTCGATACGTCTATGGCATCACCAGTCACGTCACGGGCGAAGAAGCTCGTCATCGTCGAGTCGCCGACGAAGGCCCGGACAGTTGGCCGATTCCTCGGGCGCGATTTCGCGGTCGAGGCGTCGATCGGCCACATCCGCGACCTTCCGGTGAACCGGCTCGGGGTCGACGTCGAGCACGGCTTCGCGCCCCACTACGTCATTCCGGCCAAGAAAAAAGAGATCGTGAAGCGTCTGCGCGAGCGGGCGAAGGATGCTGCCGAGATCTACCTGGCCACGGACCCCGACCGCGAAGGGGAGGCGATCTCCTGGCATCTTCTCGAGGCATTGAAGCTCGGCGACGGCAGACCGGTCCGCCGCGTCGAGTTCCACGAGATCACGCGCGAGGCGATCCGCGAGGCGTTCGGCCATCCGCGGGCCATCAACGAGCGGCTGGTCGAGGCCCAGCAGGCGCGACGCATTCTCGATCGACTCGTCGGCTACAAGCTCAGCCCGCTCCTGCGGCAGAAGATCACCCGCAAGGGGCTCTCCGCCGGCCGTGTCCAGTCGGTTGCCGTCAAGTTGATCGTCGACCGCGAGCGGGAGATTCGGGCATTCGTCCCCCGCGAGTATTGGACCATCGACGCCTACCTGACTCGCGCCCGCGACCGCGGGCGGCGAGCCCAGCCGTTCAAGGCCAGTCTGATCCAGATCGGCGGCGACAAGGCCGAGCTGAACACCGAGGCCGAGGCGCAGGCCGTGGTGCGCGACCTCGAGGCGGCGCACTACTCCGTGGCCGATGTCCGCAAGCGCGAGACTCACCGCTCGCCGGCCCCACCGTTCACGACGAGCACGCTTCAGCAGGAGGCGTCGCGCAAGCTGGGCTTTGCCGCCAAGCGAACGATGGCCGTTGCTCAGCAGCTCTACGAGGGGATTGCCCTGGGCGATGAGGGCGACGTGGGGCTGATCACCTACATGCGCACCGATTCGGTGAACGTCGCCGCGTCCGCCCAGCGTCAGGCGCTGGATTACATCCGGGAGCGGCTCGACGAGAAGTATCTGCCCCCATCTCCGCGGGTCCACAAGACCCGGGCGAAAGGGGCCCAGGAGGCCCACGAGGCCATTCGTCCGACCCTGGTCACGCGCGAGCCGGACTCGATCAAGTCGTACCTCACGGGCGAGCAGTTCCGGCTCTATCGGCTGATCTGGCAGCGGTTCCTGGCCAGCCAGATGGCCTCGGCCGAAGTGCTGGTCACCACGATGGATGTGGCCGCCGGCCCAGCGGATGCGCCGAACCAGTATCGGCTGCGGGCGACCGAGTCTGTCGTCACCTTCGACGGCTTCATGCGCATCTACACTGAGGGTCTCGACGACGGCGACCGTGAGCCGGGGACGGAGGAGGCGATCAAGAAGAGCGTGCTCCCTCAGCTCGAGGCGGGAGATGGGCTTCGGCTGACCCGGCTCGAGCCAGAGCAGCACTTTACGCAGCCGCCGGCGCGCTACACCGAAGCCTCGCTCGTCAAGGCGCTCGAGGAGAACGGTATCGGCCGGCCGAGCACCTATGCGCCCACGCTGACGACGATCCAGGAGCGCGGTTATGTCGAGCGCGTCGGGAAACAGTTGCAGCCGACACCCCTCGGCGAGCTCGTCACCGGCCTGCTCGTCCAGCACTTTCCGGACATCGTCGACGTCGGCTTCACGGCCGATATGGAGGAGAAGCTCGACAGAATCGCCAATGAGGACGTCCAGTGGGTCCAGGTGCTCGCCGACTTCTACGCCCCGTTCGAGCAGACGCTGGCTATCGCCGAGCAGCAGATGCCGCCGGTCTCCCTGGAGCCGGAGCCGGCCGGAGAGACCTGTGACCAGTGCGGCAGCCCGATGGTGATCAAGTTCGGGCGCTTCGGCAAGTTCATCGCGTGCAGTCAATATCCGGCGTGCCGCAACGCCAAGTCGTTCGTCGTCAAGGTGGGGACGCGTTGCCCCCGCTGCGGTGGCAACCTGGTGGAGAAGCGCACGCGCCGCCGGCGACTGTTCTACAGTTGCTCGAACTATCCGACCTGTGATTTCGCCTCGTGGCAGCGCCCGCTCCCTCAGGAGCTGCAACCGTGCCCGACCTGCCAGGGTCTCCTGGTGGAAGCGGGGCGCAACCAGGCGCGCTGCCTGCAATGTGGAGCCACCATCGAGCGTCCTGAGGCGCCGGTCGCGGTCGGCGCCGGTTAGACTCCTTCGTGCTCTTTGTGTCTTTGTGGTGAACACTCGCTCCCTGGCAAGAGGATGATTGATGATAAACGTGACACGGCTCGAACACACCCGGCAGCGGATGGCCGAGCGGGGTTTGACGTACCTCTGCGTCGTGCAGCCGGCCAATCGCCGCTACCTGGCCGACTTCGCGGCGCACGACGATTCGCCCGGTGGCGCCGCGGCCTGGCTGATCGTTCGGCCGGATGGCTCGACGCTGGTCACCAACTTCCTGTACTACGAGGCCGTCAGGCATTCGGTGACGACGTCACAGGTCGTCTGCGCCCGGCAGACTGTGACCGATGAGGTGATCGAGCTCCTGCTTGCCCTGGCGCCGGGTCGCGTCGGCGTCGAGGGAAACTACCTTACCCACGACCTCTTTCAGCAACTCGCCGAGAAGCTGAAGGAGCGACACGAGCTGGTCACCGCCAGTGGTCTGGTCGAGCAGCTACGCGCCGTCAAGGATGACCAGGAGATCGCGACGATTGCCCGGGCCGTCGAGCTGACCGATCGCGCCTATGAGCACGCGGTCGGAGTCGTTCGTCCGGGCATGAGCGAGCGCGCGCTCGCCTGGGAGATCGAGCGCTTTATGCGCGAGCACGGCGCCGAGGGAATGGCATTTCCACCGATCGTCGCCAGCGGCCCTAACGGGGCGATCCCGCACCATCAGATCAGCGATCGGCCGATCCCGATGGGTGAGCCGGTCCTGATCGACATCGGGGCGAAAGTCGACGGCTACTGCGGCGACCTGACGCGCACGTTCTGCCTCGGGCGCCGCGACCCGCGCTTCGACGAGGTCGCGGCGATCGTCAGGCGCGCGCTCGACATGGCCGAAGCGGGTATCCACCCCGGCCTGACCGGCAAGGAGGCCGATGCGCTCGCCCGAGACGTCATCGACGCGGCCGGCTACAAAGAGGCCTTCGGCCACGGTCTCGGCCACGGAGTTGGCCTGGAGATCCACGAGGCGCCGCGGGTCTCGTTCCGCGCCCCCGAGGAGCGGCTGGCGCCGGGCATGGTCATCACGATCGAGCCGGGAATCTATCTCTCCGGCTGGGGCGGCGTGCGGATCGAGGATCTTGCCGTCGTCACCGAGACCGGCCTCCGGGTGCTGACGCGGGCACCCCACCCCCTCTACCCCTGACCGCCGTTCCTGAGACAGGGCCCCACCAGGGGGGCAGGGATGGTCGTCGGCGGCGGGAACGGCCCTCATCCCCCGGCCCCTACCCCCAATACTGGGGGAAGGGGAGACGCGCCGCTCCACCCCCTCTCCCAGTATTGGGAGAGGGGGTAGGGGGTGAGGG
>JACPQP010000105.1 GCA_016190465.1 Chloroflexota bacterium | reverse complement strand
CCAGGGCATTTACGTCCTTGAGCGCAGAGAAAAGCGCCTCTCCCGTCAGGATCGTGTTGATGCTACGGAGCAGCCAATCGAGCTTGAACGAGAAGCCCACCTTCTCCCATCGCTCCAGACACGCCTCCATCTCCTGGCGAGCTTCAGGCCACTCCGCACAGATCTTGGCGAGCGCGAGGTCGCCCTTCGACAGTTTGGTGCCACCGCTGTTCACTGTGTTGAAAACATCGACGACGACCTCGACCGTCTTGTCTTCGCCCGTGACCTGCTCGATGTGCAAGTCGATGGCCGTGATGCTGGCGATGGCAGTCAGGCGGTTGATATAGGTCCCGATCTTCGGCGCATACATGGGCGTCGCCAGCAGCTTGCCGATGGGTGGGCCGACCCCCGTCTGCATCAGGTCGGTGACGTTCACCCAAATCGGGTTGTCTTTCATCTTCGCGGGCGCGTAGAACTCGAACGTTTCGTCGTCCAAGTGGAAGTGGAGGCCCGTGAAGGGCGGCGGATCGTCGCCCTTGAAGAACCTGGGCGGCTTGCCGCGGATGATGCCGTACAGAGACGTGACCCGCTGCTGGCCGTCGAGCAGAAGGTGCACGACGCCCGAGCCGACGTGGCCGTTTCCGCGCGTCAGGGCGTTTTCAGTCTTGGTCACCCAGACCATAAGGCTGCCGACGGGGTAGCGATGGTACAGCGACCACATCAGCTTGCGCACCTGCTCGCGGTTCCAGACGTAACCCCGCTGGAACTCGGGTAGGGCGATGGCTCCGAGATCGATCTGGTCCAGGATGGTTTGAATCTTCACGTGGCCACCTCCTCGGCATCGTCGATATGTACCAGCAAACCAGGTCGGGCCCCCGCATCAGCCGTCGTCCGCGTGTCATAGGCGCATTGCCACCAGTCAGGCGCGGTGTCGGAGCGCCATCTGCGACGCCACTTGCCGGCGAAAGCTGCAAACGAGCTTTCGCGCCGTTCTGCATCTTTGGCGGTCCGAACACCTCCCTGGTCGGCCGTCGCCCTCCCCTCGTCGGCAATGCGAGTGCCGTCCCGCCTCTCCGCGCCCGCCCCCATCAGGAACGACCCACTCAGGAACGGCGGGCCAGGGGGTGAGGTCTACCCCCACGGCCGGAGGATCACCTTCGCCGTCTGATGGGATGCCGATAGCTCGAACGCCGCCTGGATCTCGCTCATCGGGATGGTGTGGCTGACGAGCAGGTCCACCAGCGGCGATTCCCGGATCACCTGCATCACCGCCGGGAAGTACCGCAGGTTGTAGTGCCAGGAGCCGACGACGGTCAGCCCCTTGCGAATGAGGTCCGGGCTCACCCGGATGGCGAGGTCGTCGGTGCACTCGCCGACGAAGGCGACCTTTCCCCGGCGGCGCGTCGCGTCGATGCACAGCCGCTCGGCCGCGATGGTGCCGGAGCAGTCGAGGGCGCAGTCCACACCGCGGCCGCCGGTCAGCTCCCTGACCCGTGGCGCGACGCCCTCCTCGCGCGGGTCGAGCACGGCGGCTGCCCCCATCTGCCGGGCGCGCTCCATCCGGTAGGGCACCGACTCGACGACGATGACCCGTGCCCCCCGAAACCGGGCGTTGACGACCGCGCCCAGGCCCACCGGCCCGGCCCCCGTGATGAGGACGGTGTCGAACGCGCTCAACCCGATGGCCTCGAGCGCGCCGAAGGATGGCCCGAGCGCGCAGCAGGCGAGCGATGCCCGCTCGTAGGAGACACCCTCCGGTATCGCGGGCAGCAGCCAGTCCGGCTTCAGCAGGTACTGCGCGTAGGTCGCTCTCCCTTCGGGTGTGCCGGCGAACTCGGCAAAGCTGGGGGCGTTCTCGCAGTGGATGTAGTCGCCCGACACGCACAGCGCGCACTTGCCGCAGGCGTAGAGCGGCATCGCCACCACGCGGTCGCCCACCTTCACCCGCCCCGGCTGCGCGACCTCCACCACCTCGCCGGCCGCTTCGTGCCCGAGGAACTCACTCTGGCGGCCAGCGACGAACCCCTTGTACTCGGCGCACATCGGCGCCGCGTGGACCTTCACCACTACCCAGTTGTCCCTGGGCCGCGGCTCCGGAACCTCCACCAGCCCCGCCCGCCGCTCGCCCAGGATCACCGCCTTCTTCATCGACGACCTCCCTCCGATACCATCGCACTTGCCTGTGCCTTGAATCTTTGCACGCAATTGTCGCGTGGGGGCAGCCCTCACCCCCAAGCTGCGTTCAGTTGCGTTCATTTGCGGTTTCCTTCGTCTTCGCCGCCTGCTCGGCGTAATGCGCTGCGTAGCCGACGATGCGCATCCCCTGCTCCAGTGCATAGGCCAGGATCCGACGGGTGAGCGTCATCTCCGAATCCTCCCAGGTGCTGGACCAGTCGTGCTGACAGTACGAGAAGACCCCGTCCGCCGCGACCACGCGATCGATGTCCGCGCGGAGGCGGTCGAAGTAGCCGTCGAGGTTCGCCCAACCCACGTGATGCCGCAGGAGGCAGTCCTGCCACCCGTGGATGCCGTATTCCCAGACGTCGGGAAAGCCAAGCGGCGCCAGCGAGAAGGGCGAGAAGAACGGGGTCGGTTGCCAGTCATACTCGTTCCGTCCCCAGGTGCGCAGGAAGCGGATGCCCTCGTCGTACACGATCTGGACCAGGTCGGGTCGATCGCCGAGGCCGCGATAGTAGTTGTAGGGACCGGTCAGCCCGATCGGGCGAAAGCCGAGGAGATCGGCGAAGGTCCGCTGCGCCGCGGCCACATCCGCGCGGACCTCGTCGGGCGAGCCGCCGCGGAAGACGGTGACGCCGCGCTCGTTCTCCTGGTACACGGTCTTGAGCAGCACGTGCGTCTCGGTGTGCTGCTGGAGGTCGAAGAGCGGGTGGCCGACGAGCGCGGCGAAGGCGTCGGGGCTGTGGCGGAGCGTCCGCCCCACGATGAAGAGGGTACAGGGGACATCGAGATCTTCGTGGACGTGCCGGGCCGCGGTCAGAAAATGGCGCGTCACCACCGGATCGCGATGCTCCACGTCGTAGCCGATCAGAAAGGTTGCCATCTCAATGCGTTCAGCACCTTCACGATCCCCTCGCCGATCTGGTCGGCGTCCGTCTCGGTCAGCAGCGGGCTGACGTTGACGTGGACCGATCGGCCGAGCAGATCGAGTGTTCGCGGCGCCATGTCTTCGCTGTAGCGCGGGTCGCCATCGTAGAGTGGGCAGCGGAAGGGGCACCCGTCCGCGGTCGGCGTCGCCCTGGTGAGGATGTGCTTCCAGTGGAAGGCGACGTGCCAATCCGGGATGGCCTCGGAGAAGAGCGATCCGGCCCCGATGTTCTCGGCAGTGAGCGCTCGGGCCATCTCGCGCGCCTGGCCGGCGGTGGGCATCAGCAGGATGAGCGCAACGGCGGCCTCGCCCTCCGGATCGTGCAGGCGGCGGAAGTGGAGCCCTTTCTCCCGCATCGTCGGCTCGATCGCCGCCCGGATCCGCGCCTTGCGGGACCGCATCGTCCGGAGGAGCCACTCCAGCCGGTTCAACTGCACCAGCGCCAGCGCGCCGGCGATCTCGCTCATCCGGTAGTTCAGCCCGGGGAAGAACGACACCGGGACCGGCTGCCGGCGGCTGCCGAAGAATCCACCCGCGCCGTCGTGGAAGATGTTCGCCCGCTCGTACAGCACCGGATCGTCCGTCAGCACCGCCCCGCCTTCGCCGGTAGTGATCACCTTGTGGTACTGGAGACTGAAGGCGCCGACGTCGCCAAACGTTCCGAGCCGCTGGCCATGATACGACGCGCCATCCGCCTGCGCCACGTCCTCGATCACCCTCAGCCCATTCCGTCGCGCGAAGGCGATCACGCGGTCCATGTCGCATGGCGCGCCGCGCATGTGCACGGGCATGATCGCCCGGGTACGCGGCGTGAGGTGGCGCTCCAGGTCGTCGGGGTCGAGCGTGAGCGAGTCATCCACCTCCGCGATGATCGGCACCGCCCTGGCCGCGATAACCGCTCCCGCCGACGCGATGAAGGTGTAGGCCGGGATGATGACCTCGTCGCCGGGGCCGATGCCCAACGCGACCAGCCCCGTGTGCAGCGCCGCCGTGCCCGAGCTGACGGCGAGCCCGAAGCGGGCACCCATGTGTTCGGCGAACTTCTGCTCGAACGCGGCCACTCGCGATGGTGACCCGGAAATGCTCCGGTAGCGAAAGAGGCTCTTGTCCTCCAGGACGGCCAGGACCGCCTGCTTCTCCTCCTCGCCGATCGCCATCCCTCCCGGATACATCGGCGGAAGGGGCTGATCGCGGATGGGAACGCCACCGTCGATCGCCAGCTTGTCGCGAGACATCGCCATCGCCTCCTCTTTACTAGATCATTCTGATTTGCTGGAACATGCAGATAGTTGACTGCTTATCTGTGTTTATCTGCGTTCATCTGCGGTTACCGTTCGTGCCTGG